>NZ_RHQR01000038.1:0-8171 GCF_003936645.1 Pseudomonas sp. p106 | reverse complement strand
GGCAAATGTCTTACCCAATTTCTAGAAGTTAACGCAATTCCTGTGGGAGCCGGCTTGCCGGCGATGAGGCCGGTGCAGGCAATCACCGATCGCGGCAACCGCCATTGTTGTAGGGCCCGGCAAAACGCCTCCAGCCATCCCCCGGCGACCATTGCGAGCACACCAGGCGCCCATCCACCTGGCTTTCCCAGCGCCACCAGGGCGCAGTACCGGCCTGCGCCTGATACAGGCAGAAGGCAGCGAGCAACGCGACAAGCAACCTTTTCATGAAACACTCCTGCAAAAACGACAAACCCCTTCACGACAAAGGGGTTCGCCTTCACACCATTAACCCGCGACCATCAAGTCATCTGAATGATGGTCTGCATGATGGTGCTTTCGGTGGAGATGGTCTTGGCGTTCGCCTGGTAATTGCTCTGCGCCTTGATCAGCTCGACCAGCTCCTGGGTCAGGTTGACGTTCGAAGCCTCCAGCGCATTGGACTCGACGCTACCCAGCGTGCCGGTCTTGGGCTCATCGATGCCGGGAATGCCGGAAGAGAAGGTTTCGGTCCAGCGGGTGCCACCGATCTGCTGCAGCCCCTGCTCGTTGGCGAAACTGGCCAGTGCCACCTGGCCAATGGCGCGCGACTGCTGGTTGCTGAAGCTGGCAAACAGCACACCAGTGGAGTCGATGCTCAGGCTCGAGAGGATACCGGTGGCGTAGCCATCCTGGGACTGCGACATGCGCGCGGTCTCGGTGTTGTAGGACGTGGTGCTGTTCATCGACAGTTTCATGCCGTCGGCGTTGCCGGCAGCACCATTGGACGCCCAGTTGCCCGCCGCATCTTCCACTGCCGGCACCCAACCAGTCATGGTGAAGGTGTTGTTGGTCACGGTGAACGATGCACCCGCCGGGTGCCCTGTGTTATCGGCAGTCATGCTGCTGACAGAACCATCGCTGCTGAAACTGATGGTGCCGGTCAGCGGCGTGGTGGAAGCAGGATCGAACGGGTTACGACCGTCGACCAACGTGTACATGGTCCATTCGTTCGTACCGGTTTTGCGGTAGAACTGCTCCATGGTGTGCTCGTTACCCTGGCTGTCGTACACCTTGGTCGGGAACGACTTGGAATAGGTCGTCTCGTCGGTAGGATCGAACGGCAGGTTCGGCACCATGGCGCCCGTACCATCATCGATTTCCAACGGAATGTCGGTGGCCGACGAATTCAGGTTGATGCCTTGGTCGATCAACGTGGTGGCCTTGGGCTGCAGCGCCGACGTATCGATCTGCAGGTCGGTCAGCACGCCCTTCTGGATCTTGCCGGTCGCATCGGCAGCGTAGCCTTGCAGGCGCAGGCCGTCCGAGGTGACCACGAAGTTGTTCTTGTCGGCCTGGAAAGCACCGGCACGGGTGTAGACGCGCGAGCCGTTGTCGGAGAGGACGAAAAAGCCCTGCCCCTGGATACCCATGTCCAGCACGTTGCCCGTGTTATTGACGTCACCCTGGGAGAACTGCTGCGAGATCGCCGCCAGACGCACGCCGTTGCCGACCTGGTTCTTGCCCACACCCAGGCGATTGGCGCCGGCATAGACGTCGGCGAACTCGGCACGCGAGGATTTGAAGCCGGTGGTGTTGACGTTGGCGATGTTGTTGCCGGTAACGTCCAGTTGCTTGTTGGCTGCGTACAGACCGCTAAGGCCGATATTGAAAGACATGAATTCGCTCCTGTGCCGCGCTAGCGGGCCTTAGATACCGATGGTTTGTACGTCAGAGAGGGAGACCTTGCCGACGCCCGCAAGGTTGAGCACCATTTCGCCGGTGGCATTGAAGCTGACACTGGTCACCTTGGCCGGCAGCAGCGTGCTCATCTGCACCGACTGGCCATCCACGGTGGTGCTGGCGGTGAAGGTGTAGGTACCCGGGTCGACCTTCTCGCCACTGTCGTTGGTGCCATCCCAGATGAAGTCGGCATAACCGGCTGCCTGCTCACCCAACTCGATGGTCTTGACGGTGTTGCCGTCCTTGTCCTTGATGGTGATCTTCGCTTCACTGATTGCCTGCGGCACAACGAACTGCGCATTGAAGCTCTGAGTGGTATCGACCACCGCCTTGTCGTTCTGCACTACCACCGAACGGCCGACCAGTGACGAGGCCTGCAGCGCCTGGGACGAGGCCATGGCATTGGTGATGCTGCTGACCGATTCGTTCAGGGAGGTGATGCCTTCAAGGCTGCTGAACTGCGCCAACTGGGCCACGAACTCGCCATTTTCCTGCGGATCCAGCGGGTTCTGGTGCTGCATCTGGGTAACCAGCAACTGCAGGAACGCGTCCTTGCCAAGCGCGTCGGTACCGGTCTTGGACGCGGTATCGGTGGCTTTCTTGGCGGTACCACCGACACCCGACGCTGTCAGGACATCATTGAGGTTCACACCGCTACTGCTATCGACTGCCATGGTCTGGATTCCTTATCACTGACCCAGGGTCAGCACTTTCTGCATCATGTTCTTGGCGGTGTTCATCAGCTCGGCGTTGGTCTGGAACGCTCGGCTGGCGGAGATCATGTCAGCCATCTCCTCGACCACATTGACGTTCGGGTAGTAGACGTATCCGTCCTTGTTCGCCGCCGGATGGTTGGGTTCGTAGCGTGCTTCGAGGTTGCTCTGGTCTTCGATGATGCCCTTGACCTGCACACCCTGCCCTGCCTCGCCCTGATCTTCGAACAGCGACTGGCTACCGCCGGCTTGCGCATTCTGGAAGGTGGTGGCAAACACCGGGTGCCGCGCGCGGTAGGTCTGGTCGATGCTCGACGAAACGGTCTCGGCGTTGGCGATGTTGGAAGCAACGGTGTTGAGGCGGGTGTTCTGCGCACTCATGCCGCTACCGGCAATGTTGAAGACACTGGACAGGGACATGGTCATTCTCCTCGCAAGGCCGATACCAGCCCTTTGAATTTACTGTTGAGCAAGGTGAAGCTGGCCTGGAAGCCAATGGCGTTTTCCGTGTAGTTCGATTGCTCGATCTGGGCGTCCACGGTGTTCTGGTCGATCGACGGCTGCGTCGGCGTGCGGTACTGCAGCGTGTCGTCGGCCATTGCCAGGCCTTCGGCCTCGATGTGGCGGCTGTTGGTACGGTCCATGGCAAAGCGGCCACCGCTCTGCTGCTTCTGGCTCTCGGCGGCGAGCACCGAAGAGAAGTCCATGTCACGCGCCTTGTAATTGGGCGTGTCAGCGTTGGCGATGTTGTTGGCCAGCACTTCGGCGCGCTGGGCGCGGAAGCCCAGGGCCTTTTCATGGATGCCAAGCGCCTTGTCGAAACTGATGCTCATGTCGGGGAAACCTTCGAAGGTTGACCGGAATATCGTTGGCCAAGCTATAGCAAGGGCTGTGCCAATGTTTTGAAAGGCCGGAAACATTGGGCTGGAGCAGGGATGGCTGATGGCGCGATGCCAGAAAAGCGGCAAAAGGCTTCCGCCTGTAGACGGGAAAGCGGCAATTGCCGGGCGGCAAAAGCGGCAAAACAAAAAATTGACGTCAAGCGGCGTGAGTGGCGACGGGGTGCAAAAGGACTGCTTTTAGAGTGCGGGTTTCTTGAGATCGAACGCCGCGCTGGCGGCGCTCGATGTCAGGCTTCCCAAAACAGCCCGCAGCCCATCACTTGGCCTGGTAAATGATTCCCGGGCTGCACTGCACCATCTGGTAATGGTCCGGCAAACCATTGAGCGCCTCGGACGCCCCCAGGAAAAGATACCCACCCGGCTTCAGGGTGCTGTGAATACGCAGCAAGATGTCTTTCTTCACCTGTGCCGAGAAATAGATCAACACATTCCGGCAAAACACGATGTCGAACTTGCCCAGCGCGGCATAGCTGTCGAGCAGGTTGAACGAGCGGAACTCGACCCGGCTGCGAATGGCCGGTTTCACCGCCCAGCGCCCTGGCCCCTTGGTGTCGAAGTAGCGCTGCAAGCGCTCCTGGGACAGGCCACGGGCGATCGCCAGGCTGTCGTACTCGCCGGTCTTGCAGTTGTTCAGCATCGAACCGGACAGGTCGGTGGCAACGATCTGCGCACCCATCTTCAACTGGCCCAGGTTGCTGCGCTCGAACTCATCGATGGCCATCGAAATGGAGTACGGCTCCTGGCCCGACGAGCAGGCCGCCGACCACATGCGCAGGCGCTGGCCGGGGTTGTTCTTGATGAACTCGGGAATGACCTTGTTCTTCAGCACTTCGAATGGGTAGGTATCGCGAAACCACAAGGTTTCGTTGGTGGTCATCGCATCCACCACCTGCTCGCGCAAGCCGCCACGTGGCTGGGCCTGGATGCGCTGCACCAGCTCACCCAGGCTCTTGATGCCCTGCTGCTCCATCAGCTTGTTCAGACGGCTGGAGACCAGGTACTGCTTGTTCTCACCCAGCAGGATGCCACAGGCTTTCTCCAGGAATACCCGGAACTGTTCGAAATCCAAATTACCCGTAGACACTACTGCGGCCTCTTTTCAATCACAGGTACCGGGAGTCGCCTCCCGGCTACTTCAATGCGTTGCCTTGATCCGGTCGACCACGCGCTGGGCCAGGTCGTCCGGCTTGAACTTGGCCAGGAAGTCATCGGCACCGACCTTCTTGACCATCGCCTGGTTGAACACCCCGGACAACGAAGTATGCAGGCAGATATGCAGTTTTTGCATGCGCGGGTCACTGCGGATCTCGGCCGTCAGCGTATAGCCGTCCATCTCTGGCATCTCGATGTCCGAAATCATCATCAGGAACTCTTCTTCCGGCCGCTTGCCCTCGTCCACCAGCTTGCGCAGGTAGTCCAGGGCCTGGCGCCCATCATTGAGCGCCACCACCTCGACACCGACCGTCTGCAGGCAGCGGCTGACCTGCTTGCGCGCCACCGACGAATCATCGACGGTCAGCACACGCAGCAGTACGGCCTTGTCCTGCGTGTCGGCATCGACCACACCGGCTGACACCGACTCGGACGACGGCGCCACCTCGGCCAGCACCTTTTCCACGTCGATGATTTCAACCATGCGGTTGTCCACCCGGGTGACCGCAGTCAGGTAGTGGTCGCGGCCAGTGCCCTTGGGTGGCGGGTGGATCTCTTCCCAGTTCATGTTGACGATGCGCTCCACCGAGTGCACCAGAAAACCCTGGGTCTTGGTGTTGTACTCGGTGATGATCACGAAGCTGTTGCGAGTCTCTTCCTTCAGCCCGGGCAAACCGGTGGCCATCGACAGGTCGAGAATCGGGATGGTCGCCCCACGAATGTTGGCCACACCACGCACCACCGGGTGGGACCTGGGCAGCACGGTCAGCTCAGGGCATTGCAGCACCTCGCGGACCTTGAACACGTTGATGCCGTAAAGCTGCGCGCCGTTGAGGCGGAACAGCAGCAATTCCAGGCGATTCTGCCCAACCAGCTGTGTGCGCTGGTTGACTGAATCCATTACCCCCGCCATGCCTGACTCCTTTTTCTTTCTGCCATTTCGTAGCCACTCCTACAGCGAGTCGGCACGGGCTTTGCTTTTTTGAGCGTCATGTACACGAAAACGACAATTTTCCGACGACTGACGCACCTGCTGAGCGGCTCGCTGGCTGCGCTGTGCCTGCTGGCACCCGGCGCTCGCACGCTGGCGGACGCGGTTACCTTGCCTGAACAGCTTGTCGGTGTCACCCAAGGGTTTCTTGAATTCACCGTAGAGGATTACCTGGCCACGACCCAGACAGCAGGCCGCTACGAAATACAGGTCAACTCGCTCGACCCGCGCCTGCGCATGCCCCTGTGCAGCCAGCAACTGGACGCCTCGCTGGAAAGCCCGGCGCAGCCACTGGGGCGTGTAACGATACGTGTAGCCTGCAACGGCGCCGCGCCGTGGACCGTCTTCGTACCGGCAACAGTGCGGCTGTTCCGCGATGTGGTGGTGGTTACCCGCCCGCTGAAGCGCCAGAATATCGTTGGCGAAGGTGACGTGGCCCTGCGCGAACGTGACGTTGGCACCCTCACCCAAGGCTTTCTCACCGACCTCGACCAGGCGGTCGGCATGAAGATGCTGCGCCCGACGGTGATCGACCAGGTGCTGACCCCGCAGCACCTGGAGCAGGCCGAAGTGATACGCAAGGGCGATCATGTGGTGATCATCGCCCGCAGCGGCAGCCTCGCCGTACGTATGCCCGGCGAGGCCCTCAGCAAGGGCGGCCAGGGCGAACAGATCCGGGTGCGCAACCTGAATTCGCAGCGGGTAGTGAAGGCCCGAGTCACAGCCCCCGGCCAAGTGGAGGTCGCCATGTAGATTGGGCTGGCGGTGTGCAACCGCTTTTCCTAAACTGTGCCAGAACGGGTTCGCGGGCTTGCCGACAGGCGGCTAAGCATTTGTGCCTAAAGTTTCTTTCGGGATGGCCGAAAACATGGCAAGCGTCCAAATACCCAGGGGTTTCTGATCATGGTCATCGACTTCAGTCGTTTGAATAACTCTCCGTCCATCACGGGCGGCGTTCGCGGCAATGCCGCGCCCGGCAACGCCGACAAGTCCGGCGAAACCACCGCGCCGAAAAGCGCAAGCGCCAGCGGAGAAGCGGTACACCTCAGCCAAGAGGCCCAGCAGTTGCAAAAGGTCAGCGACAAGCTGCGCGACCAGCCCGTTGTCGACAATGCCCGCGTGGCACAGTTGAAACAGGCGATCGCAGATGGCAGCTACCAGGTCGATGCCGGCCGGGTCGCCAGCAAACTGCTCGATTTCGAAGCCCAGCGCTGACCGTTCGGCGCGCTGACTTCACGGACGCTTAAAAAGCCAAGAGTTAGCCATGCACGACATCACATTGCTGCAACTGATCGAAGACGACATCGCCCCTACCCAGGAGCTGCTCGACCTGCTTGAGCAGGAGGCAGTCGCCCTGCACGGGCGCGATATGGCGCCGCTGGAGGGCATTCTGGCCCGCAAGCAGTCGCTGATCGTTCTGCTCGAGCAGCAAGGCCTGCGACGCAATCACCTGCTCACCAGCCTCGGCCTCAGCGCCGACCGCGCCGGGGTGCAGGCCGTCGCTGCGCAGTCGCCGAACGGTGAAGTCATCATGCAACAACTCAACGTGCTGACCGAATTGATGGAAACCTGTCAGAAGGTCAACGAGACCAATGGCAGGATCGTTCAGGTACAACAGCACGTCACAGCCAACCAGATCAGAATCCTCATGGGCGGCGACTCTCCGTCGCTCTACGACAGCCGTGGCGCCACCTCGCCATTGGCCAAGCCCCGGGCGCTCAGCCAAGTGTGATTAGTTCTATCAAGGCACGGAACATACTGGCAAAATGCCGTTACTTGCGTGTGTCGTTTTTGCCTGGAGATTGATAACCCGTGTTCAATGAGACCGATGCTCCGCAGCCGCCAAAGGTGCTGAACACTCCTTTGGAGATTGCGGCCAACCTGCGCCAGTTGATGGAGAGCCATGATCCTTTGATCATCACCTTCCATGAGCGCAGCCAGCGCTTTCAGAGCTACGTGGTTCATGTGGACCGTGACAGCAATACCTTGGCGCTGGACGAGATGATCCCGCGCGATGGCGAAAAATTCATCGAGAACGGCGAGCCGTTCCGCGTCGAAGGTTTCCATGACGGCGTACGCATTGCGTGGGAGTGCAACCACGAACTGAGGATCACCGAGGTCGATGGCCACCGCTCATACCGCGGTGCCCTGCCGGACGAGATGACCTACCACCAGCGCCGCAATGCATTTCGCGCCGCGCTGAAGCTGTCGCAGCTGGTCGATGTGATTCTCGACGGCACCCACCTCAAGGGCAATGGCGCTTTGCGCGGCAAGCTGCTGGACATCTCCGCCACGGGCTGCAAACTGCGCTTTGAAGGCAATGTCGAGGAGCGCCTGCAACTGGGCCAGGTTTACGAGCGCTTCAAGGCCAGCAACCCGCTGGGGCTGGTGGACACCATGGTCGAGCTGCGCCACCTGCATCACGAAGAGCGGATCAACACCACCTTTGCCGGCGTGCGTTTCCATAACCTCAATGGCCAGGCGCAGCGCAAGATAGAGAGCTTCGTATACCAGTTGCAGCGCGAAGCGCGGCGGTTCGATAAAGACGATTATTGATCGCCTGCCGAACGCGCAAACGCCACCTCAAGACTAGTGCCAGTCTTTCAAGCGATTTAGCGCCGCTTTGCGGCCCATCGCCGGCAAGCCGGCTCC
>NZ_RHQR01000037.1:0-12489 GCF_003936645.1 Pseudomonas sp. p106 | reverse complement strand
AGCTTCTCGTAATTACCGCCGTCGACCTTGGTGATGCTGTTGGTCAGCGGTGCATTGGTGTTGTAGACGTTGTTTGGCGCGGTGAAGTTGACCGAACCGGACGACTCGCCGACGCCGATTGTGATGCTCTGACCGTTGGCCAGGGTGACCACGAGTGGGCTGCCAGTGACCGGAGCGCTAACCGACGCCGTGTAGGTGACCACGCCACCTTCAACCACTGAAGCATTCGCCGTCAGGGTCACGGTAGACGTATCGAGGGTATCGCTGACGTTAGTCACGGCTTCAGCCGGACTGACCGCCAGCTTCTCGAAGTCGCCACCGGTGGTGCCAGTGATGGTGGCTTTGACCTGACCGGCGTCTTTGTAGACGTCATCCGCCGGGGCCGGAACAGAGACCGTGCCGGTGGTCTGGCCGGCCGCGATGTTGATAGTTGCGCCGTTGCTCAGGGTCACGGTCATCGCCGTGCCGGCGGGATTGCTCAGCGTGGCGGTATAGACGATCTGACCGCCTTCGGCGACATCGCCAGTGGCGCTCAGCACCAGATTGGTGGTCGCCTGGGTAGCCGGGCTGTCGGTAACCGTAGTGGTCGGAGTCCCGGCGGTGTCGAGCTGTTCGTAGTTACCGCCTTCAACCTTGGTGATGCTGTTGGTCAGCGGGGTATTGGTGTTGTAGACGTTATTGGGCGCAACGAAGTTGACCGAACCGGAGGACTCGCCGACGCCGATGGTGATGCTCTGGCCGTTGGCCAGGGTGACGATCAATGGGCTACCGGTAACCGGCGCCGACACGGACGCGGTGTACACCACGGTACCGCCCTCGACCGCGCTTGGGGTAGCGGTCAACGTGACAGTCGACGTGTCGAGGGTGTCGCTGACATTAGTCACGGCTTCAGCCGGATTCACTGCGAGGCTCTCGAAGTCACCGCCGGTGGTGCCGGTGACGGTGACTTTGACCTGGCCTGCGTCTTTGTAAACGTCATCCGCTGGGGCTGGTACAGAGACCGTGCCGGAGGTCTGACCTGCCGCGATATTGATGGTCGCGCCGTTGCTCAGGGTCACGGTCATCGCCGTGCCGGCTGGGTTGCTCAAGGTCGCGGTGTAGACGATCTGGCCGCCTTCGGCCACGTCCCCAGTCGCGCTAAGTACCAGGTTGGTGGTCGCTTGAGTGTCCGGGCTGTCGGTAACCGTCGTGGTCGAAGCCCCCCCGGTGTCGAGCTGTTCGTAATTGCCGCCGTCGACCTTGGTGATGCTGTTGGTCAGCGCGGTATTGGTGTTGTAGACGTTGTTCGGCGCAACGAAGTCGACCGAGCCGGACGACTCGCCGACGCCGATTGTGATGCTCTGGCCGTTGGCCAAGGTGACCACCAATGGGCTGCCGGTGACCGGAGCGCTGACGGAGGCCGTGTAGGTAACCACCCCACCCTCCACGACTGAGGCATTTGCAGTCAGGGTCACGGTCGACGCGTCGAGGGTATCGCTGACGTTGGTCACGGCTTCAGCCGGATTAACAGCCAACTGCTCGAAGTCACCACCGGTGGTACCGGTGATGGTGGCTTTGACCTGGCCGGCGTCTTTGTAGACGTCATCGGCCGGGGCTGCAACAGAGACCGTGCCGGAGGTCTGACCGGCCGCGATGTTGATGGTCGCGCCGTTGCTCAGGGTCACGGTCATCGCCGTGCCAGCTGGGTTGCTAAGCGTTGCGGTGTAAACGATCTGACCGCCTTCAGCCACATCGCTAGTTGCGCTCAGCACCAGGTTGGTGGTGGCCTGAGTAGCGGGACTGTCGGTGACCGTGGTGGTAGGAGTGCCGGCGGTGTCGAGCTGTTCGTAGTTACCGCCCTCGACCTTGGTAATGCTGTTGGTCAGCGGTGCATTGGTGTTGTAGACGTTGTTCGGCGCAACAAAGTTGACCGAGCCGGACGACTCGCCGACACCGATGGTGATGCTCTGACCATTGGCCAGGGTCACGACCAGCGGCGAACCAGTAACAGGCGCCGACACCGAGGCGGTGTACACCACAGTACCGCCCTCGACCACGCTTGGGGTGGCAGTCAAGGTGACCGTCGACGTGTCAATGCTGTCGCTGATAGTAGTTACAGCGCTCTGGGGGTTGATCGACAGCTGCTCAAAATTGCCCCCGGTGGCGCCGGTGATGGTGGCGGTGACTGTCGAGCCATTGTTGTAAACATCATTGGCCGGCGTCTGGAAGGCCACACTGCCCGTGGTATTGCCCGCGCCAACGGTAATAGTCTGGCCGTTCGACAGTGTCACGGTCACCGGGCTCTGGGCGGGGTTGCTCAGGGTTACGGTGTAAGTGATGACGCCACCTTCGGTCACGCTTGGCGAAGCGGTAAGGGTCGCAGTGGTGTTGTCTACTGTATCGGTAACCAGAGTCACCGCAGGCGTCTGCGGCAAGGCCACGGTGATACCAGTACCGCCACTGGCCCCCGTCACGGTGGTGGAGATCTGGCTGCCATCGACGTATGGGGTATCGTTAGGCGGAATCGTGACGTTGACGGTGCCGCTGGTCTGGCCAGCCTGAATGACGATTACTGCCCCATTCGACAGTGTTACGGTCAGGTTGGACGTAGGTGCCTGGCCGACCGTCGCGGTATAGACGATAACGCCACCCGCTTCGGAGATGGAAGGGGTGGCGCTGAGGGTCAGCCCGGTGGCGACCGGTGTCGGAGTATCGGCTGTAGTGTTGTTGGCATCGGTATCAAGCCCGCCGACCTCCTCGCCATTGAGTCCGGCGGCGAAGCTCAGAGGGTCAGTCGGGAAGCCGATGGTCGGGTCCACCGAGCCTGCTGTTTCTTCCAACAGGACAAAACTGTGGCCACCGCCAACCGTGCCACCACCTGCCGCTGCAGGCCCTGCTGCCGGCGCTTCCAGTTCGGTGGTAGGGTCCACGCCCGCGGCGATCGCTTGCTGCAGCTCTTCCACCGACGGCGCGGCCTGCGCGGTAGCCTGACCCAAGTCGGTACTGCTGTCGGGTGCATCAGCGCTCCATTGGGTATCACGGCCCAAATCGAGCAAGCGACCATCGGCCAGTTCGAGGGTGACGGCGCCGCCCGGGCCGGTGAGAACTTCTTCACCGGCCAACAGGCGATCACCTTCAATGAGTACACGCCGGATGCCTTCTGGGGATACTGCGATGACTTGGCCAACAATACTTTTGACGATGGCTACAACGCTGCTCATTGGACTCTCCGGGTTACCCGATGTGATCTACTTCCATGCTCCGAGCAGCGTTCACGAGCCACTGCAGACGGAAGTGTGTCGATACTGTTTCCGGCATGCTTGACGTCAAATTATCGTCTATAACTGCCAGCTATTAACTTTATGCCAAACTATTGACCTTATGGTCGCCATCCTAAACAATCGGCAATGTAATGTCACATTGATATTTGAACGGTTGCTATCCCTTCCTTTAGTACTAATACCAGTGCCCCGTCGGAAGCTGCTCATCGGTCAAATCAGGTTGTCATTTTCCAGACCTGAACCGCTTCGGCCGTGATTCAGGACAACAGCGCCCTCGGGGATCAGTAAAAATGCGTGCGTCACTGTTTACCGCTCTTCCATTCGCCTTTGCCGCCACTTTCCTGCAAGCACAAACCTTGCCCGAAGCCATGCAGAAAGCCCTTGAGGTGCACCCGGAGATCCAGGCGGGTGTCAACGCCCGAGTGGCGGCCGATTACCAGCTGCGTGCGGCCAAGGGCGGCTATTTGCCGCGGGTAGATGTGACCGCTGGTTATGGACGAGAGGGGACTGACAGCCCGAGCACCGGCAACCGCTGGGAAACCCTCAATCGCGGTGAGTCAGCAATCCGTCTTCGCCAAATGGTTTTTGACGGTTTTGCCACTTCTAACGAAGTAGGCCGTCAACAAGCCACCGTCAATGCCCGCGCCTACTCGCTGATGGACACCTCGGAGCGCACCGCGCTTGACGTGGCCCAGGTTTACCTGGACGTGCTGTCGCGCCGCGAAATGGTTCGCCTTGCCGAGGAAAACCTGCGCAACCACGAACGTATCCTCGACCAGATCAAACTGCGTACCAGCCGTGGTGTTGGCCGCCTGGCTGACCTTGATCAGGCCGAAGCCCGTCTGGCTCAAGCGCGCAATAATTTGATAACCGAGCAGACCAACCTCGCCGATGCCAACACCAACTTCCTAAGCGTGGTAGGCCAGATGCCGGATGAACTGAGCGCCCCGGCGCCTTTCATCGACCTGCTGCCGGCAACTCTGGATGAGGCGCGCGCGCAGATGGTAGAGAGCAGCCCAGTACTGCGCTCGGCAGAGTCGGACATCGCCGCGGCTGAGAAACAGTACGACGCAGCGAAGTCGAGCTTCTATCCGCGGTTCGATGCAGAACTCGGAAGAACGGCCGATAACAACATCGACGGCACTGTCGGCCACAACAATGAGTGGCAGGCCATGCTGCGCATGAACTTCAACCTGTACGCCGGCGGCAGCAACAAGGCTGACCTGGAGTCCAAGTCATACTTGGCCAACCAGGCGCTGGATATTCGCAATAACGCCCTGCGCCAGCTCAACGAAGAACTGGGCCTGGCATGGAATGCGCAAGAGAACGCCAACGCCCAGTTGCCTATCGCCCAGCAATACGTCGATCACAGCAACCGGGTACGCAGCGCTTACCAGCAGCAGTTCAGCCTCGGCGAACGCACACTGCTCGACTTGCTCGACAGTGAAAATGAAACCTTCACGGCTCAGCGTCGTCTGGTTGAGGTGAAGAACATACAATTGTTTACTCAATACCGAATCAAGGCGACCATTGGCCAACTGCTCAAGAGCCAGGGTGTCGTAGCACCGATGGCCACCGTTGTGCAGAATGATGTGAAACCGCGAGTGAACCTGCCAGGCATGAACTGAGGCGCACCCGCACCATCTACCCGCAAGGATGAAGAGAGCGCCGCGTGGAATCCGAAGTCAGTCGAGTGCAACTCAGCCACGATCCACGCAGCCAGCACGATGACCCGTTGCTGGATAGTCTGCTGACCCTGTGTGTTCTGCACCAGAAGCCCGCAAGCAGGGCCATGCTGACTACCGGCCTGCCCTTGCCGGCCCAGCGCCTGACCCCTGATCTGCTGCCTCGTGCGGCTGCCCGTGCCGGGCTGCAAGGGCGCGTACTTCAGCGCAAGCTGGAGCAGATCCCGAGCATCGCCATGCCGGCCATGCTGCTGCTCAATGAGGGCCGCAGTGCAGTGCTGGTGGGCTGGGAAAACGAAGACACCGCCCGCCTGCTGCTCAGTGAAAGCGACGGCGGTGAGGTGCTGGTGAGCCGCGAGGCGCTGCAGGGCGACTACAGCGGCAAAGTGTTCTTCGCCCAGCCGCAGCACAAGTTCGATGTGAACCACGGCAACCTCATCCCGCGCGCCCGCTCCTGGTTCCGCGACACGTTGATGCGCAGCAAATGGCTGTACATCGACGCCATTGCTGCCAGCTTGGTGATCAACCTGATTGCACTGGCTGCGCCTTTGTTCGTGATGAATGTGTACGACCGCGTGGTTCCCAACCAGGCCACGTCGACGTTATGGGTGCTGGCGGCAGGCATCGGCTTCGCCTACATATTCGACCTCATTCTCAAAGGCCTGCGCGGCCTCTGCCTGGACCTTGCGGGCAAGAAGACCGACCTGATCATTTCAGCCACGCTGTTCGAGCGGATCGTCGGCATGTCGATGAAGTATCGCCCTGCCCGGGTCGGCAGCTTTGCCCAGAACATTCACGAATTCCAGGGCCTGCGCGACTTCCTCGCTTCGCTAACGCTGACCACCCTGATCGATCTGCCGTTCACCCTGCTGATCCTGCTTGTCATCGCCATCATCGGCGGGCATCTGGTATGGATCCCGGTCCTTGCGTTCCCGCTGGCTTTGGGCATCGGCTATGCGCTGCAGAAGCCGTTGATGGCGACCATGGAGCGCACCATGGCGCTGGCATCGGAGCGCCAGTCCAGCCTGATCGAAACGCTGGCCGGCCTGGACGCAGTCAAGGTCAACAACGCCGAGAGCGAACGCCAGTACATGTGGGAGCAGACCCTTGGCACCCTCAGCCGCCTCGAGCTGCGCGTCAAAGTGCTGTCGAGCCTGGCCATGAACATCACCTTGCTCATCCAGCAGTTGGCGGGGGTGGCGATGATCTGCGTTGGCGTTTACCTGATCATCGACGGCAACCTGAGCATGGGCGGCCTGGTCGCCTGCTACATGCTCAGCGGTCGAGCGCTAGGCCCGTTGAGCTCGCTCAACGGTTTGCTGGCCCGCTACCAGCAGGCCAAGGTGACCATGGTGGCCACCGACCAGATGATGGAGCTACCGCAGGAGCGCAATTTCGAAGAACGTCCTCTGAGCCGTCAGGTGCTGCAGGGCGCGGTCGAATTCCGGGGTGTAGATTTCACCTATCCCAATCAGCAGAACCTGGCGCTCAAAGGCATCAACCTGAATATCCGCCCGGGCGAGAAGGTCGGCATCATCGGCCGCAGCGGCTCGGGCAAAAGCTCGCTGGCCAAGCTCATCGTCGGCCTGTACGAGGCTGACAATGGCTCCTTGCTGGTCGATGGCGTGGATATCCGCCAGATCGACGTCAGTGAGTTGCGCCATAACATCGGCTATGTCCCGCAAGACATTCAGTTGCTGGCAGGCACTTTGCGCGACAATCTTGTCAGCGGTGCCCGCTACATTGAAGACGAATTGATCCTGCAAGCCGCCGAGCTGGCCGGCGTGCATGAATTCGCTCGCCTGCATCCCGACGGTTACGAACTGCAGGTCGGCGAACGCGGCCAGAACCTTTCCGGAGGGCAGCGGCAGAATGTCGCCCTGGCTCGGGCGCTGCTGCTCAACCCGCAGATCCTGCTGTTGGACGAACCCACCAGTGCCATGGACAACACGGGGGAAGAACGCCTCAAACAGCGCCTGGCTGCGGTCATCGAGGGCAAGACCGTTTTGCTGGTGACCCACCGGGCGTCCTTGCTGTCGCTGGTGGACCGGTTGATCGTCATCGATCGAGGACAGATTGTTGCGGATGGCCCGAAAGCCGCCGTCATGGATGCGCTTAAAAAGGGGCAGATCAGTGTTGCATAAGCTGGATATGGGGCGTTTCAAGGACAGCCTGCGCCGTTACTTCAAGGGCTCGGAGTCCCTTGCCGGGCAACCGCTGCCAGAGGTCAACAAAGCGCTGATCGAAGACGCGCCACGCATCGTGCGCCTGACTATCTGGGGCATCATCGCGTTCTTCCTGGTCATGATCATCTGGGCCAGCGTGGCCCCCATCGATGAAGTTACCCGCGGTGAAGGCAAGGCCATTCCATCCTCCAAAGTGCAGAAAATTCAGAACCTGGAAGGTGGCATCGTCGCGCAGATCTATGCCAAGGAAGGGCAGATCGTCGAAGTCGGTGAGCCATTGCTGCGGCTGGACGAAACACGCTTCGCATCCAACGTTGGCGAAACCGAAGCCGATCGTCTGGCGATGGCGCTGCGAGTGCAGCGCCTGAGCGCCGAAGTGGACGACAAGCCGCTGCAGATCGACGAAGAGCTGCGCAAGGCCGCACCGAGCCAGGCCGCCAGCGAGCAGTCGCTCTATCAGAGCCGGCGCCAGCAACTGCATGATGAGATCAGCGGCTTGGAACAGCAACTTGTGCAAAAACAGCAGGAACTGCGCGAGTTCACCTCCAAGCGGTCACAGTACGCCAACAGCCTGCAGTTGCTGCGTCAGGAAATCGCCATGTCCGAGCCACTGGTGGCCCAAGGCGCTATTTCCCAGGTGGAAGTGCTACGCTTGCGCCGCGCAGAAGTAGAGAACCGAGGGCAGATGGACTCCACCGCACTGGCCATCCCCCGCGCCGAAGCGGCTATCAAGGAAGTGCAGAGCAAGATTGAAGAAACCCGCGGCAAGTTCCGCAGCGAGGCGCTGACCCAGCTCAACGAGGCACGTACCGAGTTGAACAAGGCCACCGCCACGGGCAGGGCGCTGGATGACCGGGTCAACCGCACAATGGTCAGTTCGCCGGTACGTGGCATCGTCAAGCAGTTGCTGGTCAACACTGTCGGCGGCGTGATCCAGCCGGGCAGTGATATCGTAGAGATCGTGCCGCTGGATGATAGCCTTGTAGTCGAGGCGAAGATCCTGCCCAAGGACATCGCATTCCTGCACCCGGGCCAGGAAGCGACGGTCAAGTTCACGGCCTACGACTACACCATATACGGCGGTTTGAAGGCCACGCTGGAGCAGATCGGTGCCGACACCATCACCGATGAAGACAAGAAGACCACGTACTACCTGATCAAGCTGCGCACGGAAAAAAGCCACTTGGGCACTGACGAGAAACCGTTGCTGATCATCCCAGGAATGGTAGCAACGGTGGATATCATGACGGGCAAGAAGACCATCATGAGCTACCTGCTAAAACCCATCATGAAGGCCCGTGCTGAAGCCCTGCGCGAACGCTGACTGTCACAGGTGCAACCCCCTGAGGAAGGGCGCTGCACCTGCACTGTCAGGCCGAAGTCAGCGCCAAGGGGCAGGCTCGCCCACCAACTGCCCCTGAATACCTTGAACCTCCATTTCCAGTAGCACCTGTCGCTCTCCTTCGGTCTCGACCCGCTCGGCAATCAACGGCAGATCAATACTGTGCGCTGCCCGCTGAATTGCTTCGATGAACAAACGCTTGTGTTGCTCTTGGTCAATATTGCGGATGTAGCTCCCGTCGATCTTCAGGTACGCCAGGCCCAAGTGCGCCAGGTTACCGATCATGCTGAAGCGGCCACCAAAACGCTGCAGCGCCAGCCCGAAACCAAGCCCGTGCAAGCGTCGAGTCAACTGCTCGAGCGCGGCTTGCGCAGGCAATTGCTCTTCGCCGATTTCCAAGACCAAGCGTGGCCCCAGTGCGGTGTATTGCCCAAGCAAATCGTATACCCGCTGCAGAGCGTTGGGGTCGGCCAGGGTCGCAGCCGACAGGTTGAGCGCAAGCACTTGATCATGGCTACGCAAGTGCGCCAGCACTTTTTCGAGCACCAACACATCCAGCTGCGGCATCCAGCCAAAGCGCTCGAGCCACGGCAGAAAGCGGCCGGCCGGCACTGCCTCGCCTTCATCATCGTGCAGCCGTGAAATGACTTTGTAGTGCAGCACGTGCTGCACGTCCTTGCAATCCACCACCGGTTGGAAGAACAGTTCGAACTGACCTTTGACGAAGGCTTGCTCAAGCCGCGTGTGCCAGGCGTGATGGCTATCGCCGGCAACAGCCGCGGCACCCTGCTCAAGGCAAACCCACCCGGGGGTCGGCTGATTTTCAGCGCGGGCCAGGGCCTCATCGGCAAGTTTCAATAGCGCTTGCGGCGCGTCGCCGGGGCTGAACGGTGCAAGGCCGATACAGGCTACCGGGTCGACATCGGTGGCGCCGGTCTCGTGCAGGCTCTGCAGCGTAGCCTCCAGGGCCTGGGCGAGCTGCACCGCCTCTTCGTGCACCATGCCTGGGGCGAGCACGGCGAACTCACCGCCACGGCTGCGGGAAATCAGGTCTTTGGTCTCCGGGAACTTGGCACAGGTACGCTGCAGCTGTACACCGACCGCCTGCAACAGCTGGTCGGTGCGTTGGCCGCCCAAGCGGGCGTTAAGCCCTGTGAGGTCCTGAACACGCAGCAACAGTAGGTAACCCGCCCTCGCTTCTTCAAGGTTGCTGACTCGGGTATTGAGCTGCATTTCAAAGTAACGGCGGTTGGACAACCCGGTCAGGCTGTCCTGATACGATTCGGTACGTAGCCGCTCGCTGCGCTCGGCCTGCTCGTTGAACAGGGCCTTGAGCTTCTCCACCATCTGGTTCATGGCTTGTACCACACGACGCAACTCGGGCGTGCGCGGCAGCTCAGGCAGGCTGAGGAACTCGCGGCGGGCAATGGCGTGGGACTGCTCGACCATGTAGTCCAGCGGCCGCAATTGACGACGTAACAGCAAGGCTCCGAGTACCGCGCTCGCTGCACCGCAGAGCAGCAGCCAGCCCAGGCTGCCCAAGGCGCTCTGCCAGAGTTTGGAGATGGCGAACATCGGGTGGCTAATGACTTCGACACGCGCAGCTTGTTGCCAACCTCGGCTGACGAGGGCATCACCGCCGGCAGCTTCGAGGCCTATCAGGTGGATGAACCAGGCAGGAACACCACCAGGATCTGGCTGCGCGTGACGCTCCACCAGCACCGCATTCGAGGCCAGGTCGACGACCTTGATGCTCGAATAATAGCCACTGTCAAAGATCGAACTGACCATGAGCTCTACCATGGCCGGGTCATCGATGTTTGGCGTCAACGAGAGCGCCAGCGCCGTGGCAGCGTCCTGGGCATGTGAGCGCAGCTGGTTGACGTACTGGCTGCGTGAACTCTCCAGGCTGACCATGAAACTGCCGCTGAACGCGACCACCAGGAACAGGCAAATGGCCAACAGCAATTGTTTGAACAGTGACATCTGTGCTCCTTCAGTAAACCGGTTCGGCCGGGAACCCTTCGGCCTGCATTTTCTTTAACAGGTCCTGCCAGCGTGACAAACGCTTGGTGTCACCGACTTTCTTGTTACCCGCAGCACCGGTCAACCAGAGGCCTTCACCATTGAAGGCGTAGACCGGCAAGAGGTCAGTACGCTGGCTGGCCGGCTTGATCGCGTCCATCAGGCTATCGAGTACCAGCGGCTGGGCTTGTGGGCTTGAATAATAGGTCAGCACCATGTGCGCGCGATTCTGGCGCAAAGCCTTGACGTAGGTGATGCGCAGCTTTTCACTTGGGATACCCATACGGCGCAGGCTGAAATACTTGGCGATGGCGTAGTCCTCGCAATCGCCGGCGCCCTTGATCAAGGCCTGGATGGGCGTGGCCCAATAGTCGACTTCACGCCACAAGTCGATGTCTTCGACATAGCGTAATTGCTGGTTGAAAAACAGGTTGGCTGCCTGCAAGCGTTGTAGCTCTGAGCCTTGGTTTTGCGTGGCCATCATGGCTTGCCAGGCATCGATGCGGCCCTTGCCGGCACCCAGTGGGCCATACAGGGTCTGTGACTTGCGACTGATCTGGGAAAAATCCCAATCCGCATGCAAACCGCCCAGCAGCAAACTGCCTAGCAAAACGGCGAGGCCGACACATCGCGCGGCGGTTTTGATTACCCAAGGTATCGCCACTGCGAAGACCTGTTTAGACCAGTCGAAAGCAGCGATGGTGAGGTCTGTCAGCATAAAAAACAATGGCATCCTGCAATCATGCCGCCGGTGGTCGGGGAGCCAAGACTTTCCAGTTAATGCTTTGTATGTGCCGCTTCCTTTGCCAGTCGTCTTCATCCACCATATCTCTAGGCCGTGTTTCGGCCGCCCCCATTGCGGGGAGCTGGTTTGACAAGCCCCCTTGCCTGTTACTAGTGTCATTGGATCCAACTTTAGTCGTCGAGGCAGACTCCGCGTGGCCGAGAAAATCAAACTGAGCAATGTGCTGGCGAGCGAACAGCTACCGGCGAACCTGGCCCGTGGCGTGATCGAAGAACGCTTGCGCAGCGCCATACTCGATGGCCGCCTGCCGCCCGGTACCGCCGTGCGCCAACAAGAGCTGGCGACCTTGTATGGCGTCAGCCGCATGCCTGTGCGTGAGGCGCTGCGCCAGCTGGAAGCGCAATCGCTGCTCAAGGTGGAGATGCACAAGGGCGCAGTTGTGGCGCCCTTGATTGGTGAAGATGCGGTCGACACTTATGCGTTGCGGGTTTTGCTCGAATCCGAGGCCCTGCGCCAATCCATTCCCCTGCTCGATGCCGAAGATATCGCCCGGGCACGTGGTTACATCCGGCAATTGGAAGACGAGACGCGCCACGCCGAAATCGGCCGCCTCAATCGGCTGTTCCACATGGCCCTGTACGGCAAGGCTCAGAACCAGAAGCTACTGCGCCTGATCGAGGACGAGCTCAACGAGGAAGAGCGCTTCCTGCGCTTTCATCTATCGTCGATGGGCTTGGGCAAGCTGACCCAGGACGATCACAACGCACTGGCGGATGCAGCCAGTGACAAGCTGGTCGACGAGGCAGTGAGGGTGCTGGAGCAGCATCTGAACAATGGTGCGCGGGTTATCAGGAATTACCTGGACAAGCAGGCAGCCCAGCCAATGCCATAACCCGGAAAAGACAAAGCCCCTGTCTGCAGTGCAGACAGGGGCTTTGGATTTGAATCTTGACGATGACCTACTCTCACATGGGGAAACCCCACACTACCATCGGCGATGCATCGTTTCACTGCTGAGTTCGGGATGGGATCAGGTGGTTCCAATGCTCTATGGTCGTCAAGAAATTCTGTGTGCCGGCCCGTCCTATGGACGTACCCGCGAATCTCTGTAGTTCCTACTTAAAGACAAAACCCCTACCTGCTTGCGCAGATAGGGGTTTTGCGAAATGAATCTTGACGATGACCTACTCTCACATGGGGAAACCCCACACTACCATCGGCGATGCATCGTTTCACTACTGAGTTC
>NZ_RHQR01000036.1:0-19569 GCF_003936645.1 Pseudomonas sp. p106 | reverse complement strand
CAAGAATCTCCATTGCTGCACAGATCTTGGGGCCGCTGCGCAGCCCTTTCGCGACACAAGGCCGCTCCTACCACAGGACCGAGTCGCCCATAGAGGATTTTGAATCATGCACCAATGGATCAACGCCCTCGCCGACCACCAGGCCCGCGGCGAACCCTGCGTACTGGTGACCATCATCGAGGAGCGCGGCTCGACCCCGCGCAATGCCGGCTCGAAAATGGTCGTCAGTGCCACAGCCCTGTATGACACCATCGGCGGCGGCCATCTGGAATTCAAGGCGCTGCACATTGCCCGGGCAATGCTCGAAGAACACCGCACCACGCCGCATCTGGAGCGCTTCAGCCTCGGCGCCAGCCTCGGACAGTGCTGTGGCGGCGTCACCGTGCTGCTGTTCGAGCCCATGACCGCTGTACAGGCGCAAATCGCCGTGTTCGGCGCGGGCCATGTCGGCCGGGCTCTGGTACCCTTGCTCGCCGCCCTGCCCTGCCGGGTGCGCTGGATCGATTCGCGTGAACAGGAATTCCCCGAGCTCATCCCCAACGGGGTGACCAAGGTGGTCAGCGAAGAGCCGGTCGACGAAGTGGCCGAGCTGCCAGCCGGTTGCTACTGCATCGTCATGACCCACAACCACCAGCTCGACCTGGAGCTGACCGCCGCCATTCTCAAGCGCAACGATTTCACCTGGTTCGGCCTGATCGGCTCGAAGACCAAACGGGTCAAGTTCGAACACCGCCTGCGCGAGCGCGGCTTTGACGAGGCCGTGATGGCGCGCATGCGTTGCCCGATGGGTATCGCCGAGGTCAAGGGCAAGCTGCCGATCGAAATCGCCGTGTCCATCGCCGGCGAAATCATTGCCACCTACAACGCCTGCTTTGGCCAGCATGACGCTGGCGTCAATGCGGGCCCCATCGCCCAGTTGCTGCCGCCCTCCCGGCGCAGCCAAGCCAATTGACGAGTGAGTTATGACCGTTACCCGCAAAGCCTACCGTGCCGCCATCCTGCACAGCATCGCCGACCCGGCCGAGGTGGGCCTGGACGCCTCCCATGAGTACTACGAGGACGGCCTGCTGGTGATCGACGAGGGTCGCATCAGTGCATTGGGTCATGCCAGCGAACTGCTGCCGACGCTGGATGCCGACATCGAAGTGGTGCATTACCAGGACGCCCTGATCACCCCGGGCTTCATCGACACCCACATTCACTTCCCGCAGACCGGCATGATCGGTTCCTACGGCGAGCAACTGCTGGACTGGCTCAACACCTATACCTTCCCCTGTGAAAAGCAGTTCGCCGACAAGGATCACGCCGACAAAGTGGCGAAGATCTTCCTCAAGGAACTGCTGCGCAACGGCACCACCACTGCGCTGGTGTTCGGCAGTGTGCACCCGCAGTCGGTCAATGCACTGTTCGAGGAGGCCGAGCGCCTGGACCTGCGCATGATCGCCGGCAAGGTGATGATGGACCGCAACGCCCCCGACTACCTGACCGATACCGCCGAAACCAGCTACACCGACAGCAAGGCGCTGATCGAGCGCTGGCACGGCAAGGGCCGCCTGCACTACGCGGTAACCCCGCGCTTCGCGCCCACCAGCACCGCGCAGCAATTGAAGCTTGCCGGGCAGTTGCTCAAGGAGCACCCGAGCGTCTACATGCACACCCACCTGTCCGAGAACCTCAAGGAAATCGACTGGGTCAAGGAACTGTTCCCTGAGCAGAAAGGTTACCTGGACGTCTACGACCACTTCGAACTGCTCGGCGAGCGCTCCGTTTTCGCCCACGGCGTACACCTGTGCGACGACGAATGCCAGCGCCTGTCCGAGACCGGCTCGGCGATCGCCTTCTGCCCGACCTCGAACCTGTTCCTGGGCAGCGGCCTGTTCAACCTGCCCCAGGCCGAACGCTTCAAGGTAAACGTAGGCCTGGGTACCGACGTCGGCGCCGGCACCAGCTTCTCGCTGCTCAATACCCTGAACGAGGCGTACAAGGTCATGCAGCTGCAAGGCGCGCGCCTGCACCCCTACAAGTCGCTGTACCTGGCCACCCTGGGCGGTGCCCGTGCGCTGCGCCTGGATGACCGGATCGGCAGCCTGCGCCCCGGCAACGATGCCGACTTCGTGGTGCTCGACTACAAGGCCACGCCGCTGCTTGACTACCGTATCCAGCAATCAGGCAGCATCGAAGAGACCCTGTTCGTGCTCACCACCTTGGGCGATGATCGCACCGTGCGCGAAACCTACGCCGCCGGGCGCTGCGTGCACCAGCGCTAAGGCACTTTCGCCAGGCCCCGGTAAAGTGCGCCGCCGATCGCTGCCCCGATCAGCGGCGCCAGCCAGAACAGCCACAGCTGCTGCAAGGCCCAGCCACCGACGAACAGCGCCGGCCCCGTGCTGCGCGCGGGGTTGACCGAGGTATTGGTCACAGGGATCGAGATCAGGTGGATCAGGGTCAGGGCAAGGCCGATGGCGATGGGTGCAAAACCCGCCGGGGCCCGAGCGTCGGTTGCGCCCATGATCACCACCAGGAACATCGCGGTCATCACCACTTCACTGACAAAACCTGCGCCCAGCGAGTAACCGCCTGGCGAGTGGTCGGCATAGCCGTTGGACGCCAGGCCCGCCGACAGCTCGAAGCCGGCCTTGCCACTGGCGATGAAGTAGATCACCGCTGCCGCGCAGATCGCACCGATCACCTGAGCGATGACGTAAGGCAGCAACTCTTTGGCCGGAAAACGCCCGCCCACTACCAACCCGAAGGAAACGGCAGGGTTCAGATGACAACCGGAGATGTGGCCAATGGCGAATGCCATCGTCAGCACGGTAAGACCGAAAGCGAAGGCGACACCGAGAACGCCGATGCCGAGGGGAGAGCTGGCTGCGATTACCGCACTGCCGCAGCCGCCGAGTACCAACCAGAAGGTGCCGATCAGCTCGGCTCCCATGCGCACACCCAAAGACGTCGACATGAACCTTTCCTCATGTAGTTGAACGCAGGAGACTGCGCAAGCCCAACTACTTGATGAAGGTTTGCTCACAAGAATCTAGCAGACGTTTGGTTTATGGCCACTCATTCAGCCAGGCAAACGATCAACCCTTGAGCGAAACCTTGGGTTTTTTCAGCAGATGCGAAAACACCGCATGCAGATCGTCCGAGGCACTCTCCTCGTCCAGGTTGAGCTTGCTGTCGATATGATCCATGTGATGCATCATCAGGCTGACCGCCTGCTCGGCATCACGCGCCTCGATGGCATCGATCAGTTGCATGTGCTCGTCGTAAGAGCAGTGCGAGCGGTTGCCGCTTTCGTACTGGGCAATGATCAGCGACGTCTGCGACACCAGGCTGCGCTGGAAGCTGACCAGCGGGGCATTGCCAGCCGCCTCGGCCAGCTTCAGGTGAAACTCGCCGGACAGCCGGATGCCGGCACCACGGTCGCCCCGCGAGAAGCTGTCACGCTCTTCACGCACCATGTGCCGCAGTTCGTTGAGCTGCTCGAGGGTGGCGTGCTGTACGGCCAGTTCGGTGATGGCGCGTTCGACCATGCGCCGGGAGAAGAACACCTGGCGCGCCTCTTCGACCGTCGGGCTGGCCACCACGGCACCGCGGTTGGGCCGCAGCAGCACAACGCTTTCGTGGGCCAGGCGCGACAAGGCACGACGGATGATGGTACGGCTGACGCCGAATATCTCGCCCAGCGCTTCCTCGCTCAACTTGGTGCCCGGTGCGAGTCGCTGCTCGAGGATCGCCTCGAAGATATGCGCATAGACGATATCGTCCTGGGTACCGCTGCGGCCAGCCTTGCCGGCACGTGCAGGTTTCTTCAGAGGTTGCAGCTGTTCGTTCATGGGCTCTCGAGGCACGAAGGAAAGTATGGCGGCATTGTACACAGGCTGAGCCGTTTCTGCAGGTGGGCTTTTAGCTATATAGCCGATGCGCGGCATATTGTGCGCACAAAAGATAAAACATTATTTGCTTTCTTTGTACACAAAAGCATAATCCATCGAGCAACTTCTTGACCCGCAAGTCAACAAAGCGGCGTCAGACGTCTGCCATCCCTCGCGGAGCCACCAAGTGCATTGCGCAGGTCACTGGCTCCAAGAACAACAAGAAAGACTTGAGGAGTACCGCTGTGGAAAGCCGCAAATCCGACGCACCTACGCTGGATCTCGCTCCGCCGCTCGAAACGAGCTGGCTGGAGCGGATTTTCAAACTCAAGCAACACGGCAGTACCGTCAAAACCGAAATGATCGCCGGGGTGACCACCTTCATCACCATGGCGTACATCATCTTCGTCAACCCCAACATCATGGCTGACGCCGGCATCGATCACGGCGCAGCATTCGTCGCCACCTGCATCGCCGCAGCACTGGGCTGCCTGCTGATGGGCCTGTACGCCAACTGGCCGGTGGGCCTGGCGCCGGGCATGGGCCTCAACGCGTTTTTCACCTACACCGTGGTCGGGACCATGGGCTACAACTGGGAGACAGCGCTGGGCGCGGTATTCGTATCGGGTGTGCTGTTCATGTTCCTGACCCTGTCAAAGGTCCGCGAGTGGCTGCTCAACAGCATCCCGGTAAGCCTGCGACATGCCATGGGGGCCGGCGTCGGATTGTTTCTCGGGCTGATCGGCCTCAAGACCGCAGGCATCATCGTCGACAGCCCGGCCACGCTGATCAAGCTGGGCTCCATGCATGAACCAGGCCCACTGCTGGCGGCCCTGTGCTTCCTGTCGATTGCCATCCTCAGCTACAAACGCGTGTTCGGCGCCATCCTGATCAGCATTATCGGCGTCACCCTGGCAGGCTGGGGCCTGGGCCTGGTGAAATTTGGCGGCGTGATGTCGATGCCGCCGAGCCTGGCCCCCACCTGGATGGCCATGGACGTGGCCGGCGTGTTCAACGTGAGCATGATAAGCGTGGTACTGGCGTTCCTCTTCGTGCACATGTTCGACACCGCCGGCACCTTGATGGGCGTCGCCCAGCGGGCCAACCTGGTGGCGCCGGACGGCCGTATCGAAGGCCTGTCGAAGGCATTGAAGGCGGACAGCGCATCCAGCGTGTTCGGTGCCGTGGTTGGCGTACCGCCGGTAACCAGCTATGTGGAAAGTGCCGCGGGTGTTGCCGCAGGTGGCCGCACTGGCTTGACCGCAGTGGTGGTTGGCCTGCTGTTCGTGGCGGCGATGTTCTTTGCACCGCTGGCCGGGATGATTCCAGCCTACGCGACTGCAGGCGCACTGATTTACGTGGCCATGCTGATGATGGGCAGCATGGCGCACATCCATTGGGATGAAGCCACCGACAGCATCCCGGCGATCGTCACGGTGATCATGATGCCGCTGACCTTCTCGGTGGCAGACGGTATTGCCATGGGCTTCATCACCTATGTGGCGCTGAAGGCCGGTACCGGCAGGTACAAAGAGATTTCGGCCAGCCTGTGGGTGCTGTGCGCGATCTTCATTGCCAAGTTCGTGTTCCTTTGACTTGAACCGCACTAACAAAAGGCGTCTCGGCGCCCTTTGTTAGTGCAGGAGCAGCCACGTCAGCCGGCAGCCTGCTATTTCTGTCAGGTGAAAGATGCACTGGGGACTGATACAACGCTTGCAAATACCACAGGCGCTATCCTCAGAGACTTACCCATGCACGATTTGGCCCTCCCCACCTGTGCCTATACCGCATACGGCTTCGCCGTATCAGGCAAAAGCCGGATTGGTTTCAATGGCGAGTTCCGGGAACCGGTTTCCGGCCTTTACCACCTCGGCAACGGCCACAGGACATTCAGCCCCACACTGATGAGATTCTTGAGCCCGGACAACTTCAGCCCATTCAGACAAGGTGGTTTGAATGCTTATGCATATTGCCTGGGAGACCCAATAAACCTCACCGACCCCCAGGGAACCAGCCCTTTTCTAAAAGGCGTCGCCAAAACGCTCAAGAATATATTCATACCCGGCGATATACCGATCGAACAGTTCTCCCCTACCCGCAAACGCCTACACGAACAGGTCGACACGTCTTCCCAATGGGGACAGGCAACAGCGGCCATCAACAAGGCACTGGGCAGTAATGGCGATGGCAGCATTCCTGACTGGAAGGCTGAAAGCTATATCCAGCGATCTCTGGATGCCTCCTCAAGTCTCAATCCACACAAGCGACATAGCCTGAGCGAGCCGTCTCTCTTTTTCGGTTCCAGTTGGGAGTGGGGCCAAGTGGCAGTAGAGGCTTTTCAACGCGGAAACACCGAACAGGCGGGGGCTGCAGCGGTCGGGATAGTCTTCAATTCTGCGGGCGGGATCCTGGTAGGCTCCACAGTTCATTCACACTATAAAACGGGGCGGATGTTATTAGCGCCAGCAGATCAGCTAACAAACATTCGAGACTAACGGTTCTGCACGGATTGCCTGGGAGGTGGGGATTGGGAGGTGTACGCCCGGGGTTATGGCGAAGCGCAAATAAAGCGCCACGTGGGCGGCGCTGGATCTTTAGGGCAACATCACCACCCAGGCACGCACCCGCACCGCCAAGTACCCGCAAAAAGACGGACGAAAAAAAGCCCGCCAGTGTGAGAGCGGGCCAAGGACCTACGAAGATTCTTCTAGCGACCAACTAGCTCCCGCGATAGGTCGAATAGCTATACGGCGAGATCAGCAGCGGCACATGGTAGTGCTCCTGCTTCTCGTCGATGCCAAAGCGCAGCACAACAACATCCAGAAACGCCGGCTCCGGCAGTTGTACGCCGCGAGCACGGTAGTAGGCGCCAGCACTGAACTGCAGCTGGTAAACGCCAGTACGGTAATCGTCACCCTGCAACAGCGGCGCATCGACGCGGCCATCGCTGTTGGTCAGGGCAGTGTTCACCAGCTCAAGCTGCTGGCCTTCGACACGGTACAGCTCGACCTTGATCGCGCTGCCCGGGCAGCCGTGAGCTGCATCCAGTACGTGTGTAGTCAAACGTCCCATTGCTTGTCGCCTCTTGTTCAATCTGTGGGCAAAAAATACACAGCCATTCGCACGGCAAGGAACCTGCGATGGGCGGGAATGCCGTTATTAAGACATTTCGTCGACAGATTGTACACAATTTTTTGAGCCCTTCCGTCGAGGCCCGCTCGAACGGGTCAATAGTCGCAAATACAGGCGCTGTGCCGACGCCAATCTCATTAACTGACCAATCAGGCAGGTTTCTTGCAACAGATTCTCAGGCGACAAAAGGGAAGAAATGCGGAAAAACAGGCTTACAAATGATTTCAGAAGTTGTATACAATCAGCCCATCCGGTGGTGCGACATCCCGACGCGGCCCGCCCACCCCCCGCACTAACGCACAAGAAGGAAGACTGCAGTGAGCGCTGACTATCCTCGCGACCTGATCGGTTACGGCAACAACCCACCTCACCCGCAATGGCCGGGCAATGCCCGCATCGCGCTGTCTTTCGTCCTGAATTACGAAGAAGGTGGCGAGCGCAACATCCTGCACGGCGACAAAGAATCCGAAGCCTTCCTGTCCGAGATGGTCGCTGCCCAGCCGTTGCAGGGCCAGCGCAACATGAGCATGGAGTCGCTGTACGAATATGGCAGCCGGGCCGGCGTATGGCGCCTGCTCAAGCTGTTCAAGGACAGCGGCGTGCCGCTGACCGTGTTCGCCGTGGCCATGGCTGCCCAGCGCCATCCGGACGTGATCCGCGCCATGGTCGAAGCCGGCCACGAGATCTGCAGCCACGGCTACCGTTGGATCGACTACCAGAACATGGATGAGGCCCAGGAGCGCGAGCACATGCTCGAGGCCATCCGCATCCTCACCGAACTGACCGGCGAACGCCCGGTAGGCTGGTACACCGGCCGCACCGGCCCCAATACCCGCCGCCTGGTCATGGAGGAAGGTGGCTTCCTCTACGACAGCGATACCTACGATGACGACCTGCCCTACTGGGAACCGAACAACCCGACCGGCAAGCCGCACCTGGTGATCCCCTACACCTTGGACACCAATGACATGCGCTTCACCCAGGTACAGGGCTTCAACTGCGGCGAGCAGTTCTTCCAGTACCTCAAGGACGCCTTCGATGTGCTGTACGCCGAAGGTGCCGAAGCGCCGAAGATGCTTTCCATCGGCCTGCACTGCCGGCTGGTCGGCCGCCCGGCGCGCCTGGCCGCGCTCAAGCGTTTCGTCGACTACGCCAAGAGCCATGACCAGGTCTGGTTCGCCCGTCGCGCGGACATCGCCCGCCACTGGCACGCCACCCACCCGTACAAGAAAGAGAACGCCTGATGACCGCCTTCAAGACCCTCAAGCCATCGACCTTGGACCGTGACACCTTCGTCAAGGTCTTCGCCGACATCTACGAGCATTCGCCGTGGGTCGCCGAAAAAGCCTACGACCTGGGCCAGCTGGACGAGCTGAACGAGATCGAAGCGCTGCACCAGCGCATGAGCGACATCCTGCTCAGTGCCAACCACGCCGACCAGTTGGCGCTGATCAACGCTCACCCGGACCTGGCCGGTAAAGCCGCCATCCAGGGCGAGCTGACCGAATCGAGCACCAACGAACAGGCCGGCGCCGGTATCCACCAGTGCACCGCCGAAGAGTTCGCCCGGTTCACCGAACTGAACGATGCCTACAAGGCCAAGTTCCAGTTCCCGTTCATCATGGCAGTCAAGGGCAGCAACCGGCACCAGATCCTCGCCGCTTTCGAAAAGCGCATCCATAACGACACCGATGCCGAATTCAAGGAAGCCCTGGCGCAGATCAACCTGATCGCCCTGTTCCGTCTGCTGCAGCTGTAACCGGCGCGGCAACGTTAGAGCCTTATCCAGAACAACGAACATAGAAGAGATAACCGCATGCGCACCCTGATGATCGAGCCCCTGACCAAAGAAGCCTTCGCCCCCTTCGGTGACGTGATCGAAACCGATGGCAGTGACCACTTCATGATCAACAACGGCTCGACCATGCGCTTCCACAAGCTCGCCACGGTCGAGACCGCCGAGCCTGAAGACAAAGCGATCATCAGCATCTTCCGCGCCGACGCGCTGGACATGCCGCTGACCGTGCGCATGCTGGAACGCCATCCGCTGGGCAGCCAGGCTTTCATCCCGCTGCTCGGCAACCCCTTTCTGATCGTGGTCGCGCCCGTTGGCGATGCACCTGTATCAGGCTTGGTCCGTGCCTTCCGCAGTAATGGCAGGCAGGGCGTCAATTACCATCGCGGCGTTTGGCACCACCCGGTGCTTACGATCGAAAAGCGGGATGATTTCCTGGTGGTTGATCGCAGTGGTTCCGGCAACAACTGCGATGAGCATTACTTCACCGAGGAACAGATGCTGATCCTCAATCCCCACCAATAAGAAAAGGTCGATCATCGTTCGGTGATCGGCAGAGGTACATACTGTGGAAGCACACCTTCACGAATGGCTGAACCTGAGCATTCGCTGGGTTCACATGATCACCGGCGTGGCCTGGATCGGTGCATCGTTCTACTTCGTCTGGCTGGAAAACAACCTGAACCGGAGCAATCCGCGTGACGGGCTGTCGGGTGACCTTTGGGCCATCCACGGCGGTGGTATCTACCACCTTGAGAAGTACAAGCTGGCGCCGCCGAAAATGCCCGAGAACCTGCACTGGTTCAAATGGGAAGCCTACTTCACCTGGATGTCCGGTATCGCCCTGCTGTGCGTGGTGTTCTACTGGAACCCGACCCTGTACCTGCTGGCCCCTGGCAGCACCCTGAGCGGTGCCGAGGGCGTGGCCATCGGTATCGGTTCGCTGGTGGCCGGCTGGTTCATCTACGACCTGCTCTGCGATTCGCCACTGGGCAAACGCCCGGCACTGCTTGGCGCCGTGCTGTTCGTACTGATCATCGCCGCCTGCTGGGGCTTCAGCCTGGTGTTCAGCGGCCGTGGCGCGTACCTGCACACTGGCGCGATCATCGGCACCATCATGGTCGGTAACGTGTTCCGCATCATCATGCCGGCCCAGCGCCAGCTGGTGGCAGCGATCGAGAACAACACCACCCCCGACCCGCGCCTGCCGGCCAAAGGCCTGCTGCGTTCGCGTCACAACAACTACTTCACCTTGCCGGTGCTGTTCATCATGATCAGCAACCACTTCCCGAGCACCTACGGTAGCCAGTACAACTGGCTGATCCTGGCCGGCATTGCCGTAGCCGCGGTACTGATCCGCCACTACTTCAACACCCGCCACGACAGCAGCAAGTACGCCTGGACCCTGCCGGCCGGTGCCCTGGCGATGATCTGCCTGGCTTACGTCACCGGCCCGAAACCGATGGCTGTTGCCCCTGAGCAGGCCGCAGCGAAGGTCGAGTACCAGCCACTGCCAGCGACGGCAGTAGGTGGCAAGACCGCTGCCGAACAGCGCGCCGAGGACGCTGCCAAGGCGGCCCAAGCGCCTGCCGCACCGGCTCAAGCCCCAGCCCAGGCGACTGCGCAGGCCGGTGGCGGCGCCTTCGACAAGATCCACACCGTCATCCAGGAACGCTGCACAGTGTGCCACTCGTCGAAACCGACCAGCCCGCTGTTCAGCACCGCCCCTGGCGGCGTGGTGTTCGACACCCCGCAGCAGATCCAGGCCCAGGCCGCGCGCATTCAGGCGCAAGCGGTCGCCAGCCAGATCATGCCGCTGGGCAACATCACCCAGATGACCGTCGAGGAGCGCAAGCTCGTCGGTGACTGGATCGCCAAAGGCGCCCAGGTCAACTGATCGAAGCCGCACGCTTCAAGCTTCAAGCTGTAAGTCCCAAGTAACAAGCAAGCATCGAGCGTCAGGCTCCAACGCGGATCACCAAGCTTCTTCCTGAAGCTTGCCGCTTGGAGCTTGCCGCTTGGATCCGAGAATAAAAACAAAACTCGAGGTGCTGCATGTCCGAGTCACGCAAGGCGTACATTCCTGTGGCGCCACCGCGCGAACCTCTGCCCCTGTTCCAACTGATCCTGGTCGGCCTGCAACACGTTCTGCTGATGTACGGAGGTGCGATTGCCGTGCCTTTGATCATCGGCCAGGCAGCCGGATTGTCCCGTGAAGAAGTCGCTTTCCTGATCAACGCCGACCTGCTGGTCGCAGGCGTAGCCACCATCATCCAGTCGTTCGGTATCGGCCCGGTAGGGATCCGCATGCCGGTGATGATGGGCGCCAGTTTCGCTGCCGTCGGCAGCATGGTGGCCATGGCCGGCATGCCTGGCGTAGGCCTGCAGGGGATCTTCGGTGCAACCATTGCCGCCGGGTTCTTCGGCATGCTCATCGCGCCGTTCATGTCCAAGGTCGTACGCTTCTTCCCGCCGCTGGTCACAGGTACCGTGATCACCTCGATCGGCCTCTCGCTGTTCCCGGTCGCAGTCAACTGGGCCGGTGGCGGCCATGAGGCAGAAGCCTTCGGCTCGCCGATCTACCTGATGGTGGCAGGCCTGGTGCTGGCCGTGATCCTGTTGATCAACCGCTTCATGCGTGGCTTCTGGGTCAACGTGTCGGTGCTGGTAGGCATGGGCCTGGGTTACATCCTGGCCGGTTCCATCGGCATGGTCGACCTGTCCGGCCTGGGCCAGGCACCGTGGCTGCAAGTGGTGACGCCACTGCACTTCGGCATGCCGACCTTCAGCCTGGCACCGATCCTGTCGATGTGCCTGGTGGTGGTGATCATCTTCGTCGAGTCCACGGGCATGTTCCTCGCCCTGGGCAAGGTGACCGATCGCGAAGTCACCCCAGGGATGCTGCGCCGGGGCCTGCTGTGCGATGCCGGCGCGTCGTTCATCGCCGGGTTCTTCAACACCTTCACCCACTCCTCGTTCGCCCAGAACATCGGCCTGGTGCAGATGACCGGGGTACGCTGCCGCTATGTCACCGTGGTGGCAGGCGCGCTGCTGATCCTGCTCAGCCTGCTGCCCAAGGCGGCTTACCTGATCGCCTCGATTCCGCCTGCAGTGCTGGGTGGTGCGTCCATTGCCATGTTCGGCATGGTCACCGCCACCGGGATCAAGATCCTTCAGGAGGCAGACATCGGCGACCGCCGCAACCAGCTGCTGGTTGCGGTCAGCGTCGGCTTCGGCCTGATCCCGGTGGTCCGCCCGGAGTTCTTCGCACAGATGCCGCAGTGGATGGAACCCATCACCCACAGTGGTATCGCCATGGCCACGGTCAGTGCCTTGGTGCTGAACGTGCTGTTCAACATCCTCGGTGGTGCCGACCGCGCGGCGCACAACGACGCCTGTCACCAGCATTGAGCCAAGCGGGGCGGCGCCGTGCGTCGCCCCTGCTCTTGTCCGTTGTAACTGCCACACCGTCGGCCCGCCGGAATGGGCCGCCCGGGGCGCCTGCGCGCCAAAAAATCCGCCAACAAAAACAATAAGTCCGGGAATCACAACATGAAGCGCATCGCATCAACCCTGTTGCTGGGCAGCAGCCTGCTGGCCACCCTCCCCTCGCATGCAGGCGAATGGCTGCTGTGGCACGGCGAAAGCCTGACCTATCTGTATGGCAAGGACTTCAAGGTCAACCCAGACATTCAGCAGACCATCACGTTCGAGCACGCCAACAAATGGAAGTACGGCGACACCTTCCTGTTCGTCGACAAGATCTTCTACAACGGCAAGCCCGATGCCAGCAAAGGCGTGACCACCTACTACGGTGAGTTCAGCCCGCGACTGTCGTTCGGCAAGATCTTCGACCAGAAGCTCGCCTTCGGCCCGATCAAGGACGTGCTGCTGGCAATGACCTACGAGCGTGGCGAAGGCGACAACGAGGCCTACCTGATCGGCCCCGGTTTCGACCTGAACATTCCCGGCTTCAACTATTTCACCCTCAATTTCTACCTGCGCAACACCGAAGGCGGCCGCCCTGGCGATGACGTCTGGCAGATCACCCCCGGTTGGTCGTACACCATTCCCGTGGGCAGGTCGGACATTCTGATCGACGGCTACATGGACTGGGTGCCCGACAACGACCAGAACAGCCGCGGCACCTATCACGCCAACCTGCACTTCAACCCGCAGGTCAAATACGACCTGGGCAAAGCGCTCAACCTGGGCGCCAAACAGCTGTATGTAGGCTTTGAGTACAGCTACTGGAAGGACAAGTACGGCATCGACAGCCGCGGCAATCTGGAGAGTAACCAGAGTGTCGCCAGCGCCCTGATCAAGGTACATTTCTGAAAACCTGATCAAACGCCCAAGTTTGATACACGCTGCTCCAGGACGGAGCACTTGAGGCCAGGCGCGCAAGCCAGTAATCTGCGCGCCCCCTCGAACAGGGCAGGATGGATCCTGCCCGCGTTTACTGACCGCTCAGTCAATGAATTCGGGCGGTTGGCCAACGCGTTGCCAGCCGGAAATACCCATTTTCAGCCGTTCAGAACGAGTCGAGCAGGAAGGTTGTAGCCAATCCGGAAAGTTGGCGCAGCTCTTGCCAAACAACTGTGGCCAATCGAAAAAAGCTGACTCAAAAGACAAAAAAAGCGCCAATACCGAGCGCTGACAACAGACCAATCAAGGGAGCGACACTCGCAATGCGTACCATCAATAGCCTGATTCTCGCGGGCGGCCTGCTGGCCTGCGGCACCACCTACGCCGATGACCTGCTGCAGTGGCAGAACAACAGCCTGACCTACCTGTGGGGCAAGAACTTCAAGGTCAACCCGGCGATCCAGCAAACCGTCACCTTCGAGCACGCCGATGGCTGGAAGTACGGCGACAACTTCGTCTTCGTCGACAAGATCTTCTACAACGGCAAGAAGGACTCGGGTAACGGCGACAACACCTACTACGGTGAAATCAGCCCGCGCCTGTCGTTCGGCAAGATCTTCGACCAGAAGCTGGCATTCGGCCCGGTCAAGGACGTGCTGCTGGCAATGACCTATGAGTTTGGCGAGGGTGATACCGAGTCCTACCTGATCGGCCCTGGCTTCGACCTGGACATCCCGGGCTTCGACTACTTCCAGCTGAACTTCTACCAGCGCACCACCGACGGCAGCCGGGCCGGTGACAACGTCTGGCAAATCACCCCGGTATGGTCGTACACCATCCCTGTGGGCTCCTCCGACATCCTCATCGACGGCTTCATGGACTGGGTGGTCGATAACGACGAGAACCGCCGCGGTACCTACCAGGCCAACCTGCACTTCAACCCGCAGGTCAAATATGACCTGGGCAAGGCGTTGCACCTGGGCGAGAAGCAGCTGTATGTGGGCTTTGAGTACGACTACTGGAAGAACAAGTACGGCATCAAGGATTCCGACGGGTTCACCACCGACCAGAACACTGCAAGCTTCCTGGTCAAGGTTCACTTCTGATCCAGGGGGGCTGCTGTGCAGCCCTTTCGCGACACAAGGCCGCTCCAATCGCCGAGCGGCCTTGTGTCGCGAAGGGCCGCAAGGCGGCCCAATTCACCATCATCGAGCCGGGCGCAGCACTCGCCACAACTTGCCAAATCCGCTGACCACCGCCAACACCACGGCCCCCGCAACAATCCCCACCCCACCATTGAGCAACGCGCCAGTAAGCGCCCCGCCCCGCCCTTCACTGAACGCCTCGATGGCGTGATGCAGCGGCGCAACACCGTGTACCAGAATCCCGCCACCGACCAGGAACATCGCCGCAGTCCCGATCACCGACAGGCTTTTCATCATGTAGGGCGCCGCCCGCAGAATGCCGTTGCCCACCACCTGGGCCGCTTTCGAGGCTTTCTGAGTCATCCACAAGCCCAGGTCATCGAGCTTGACGATACCGCCCACCAACCCATAGACACCCACGGTCATGACGATCGCAATGCCCGACAGCACGATGATCTGCTGAGTCAGCGGCGCATCGGCCACAGTGCCCAAGGTGATGGCGATGATTTCTGCCGAGAGGATGAAGTCGGTGCGCACCGCCCCCTTGATCTTGGTCTTCTCAAAGGCCACCAGGTCGACGTTCGCATCGGCAACGGCTTCGCTGCGCGCACTGTGCTCGGCAGCATCCTCCTCCTTGCTGTGCAAGAACTTGTGCGCCAGCTTTTCGAAGCCTTCGAAACACAGGTACGCACCACCGATCATCAGCAGCGGCGTCACCGCCCATGGGATGAACGCGCTGATCAGCAGCGCCGCCGGCACCAGGATCGCCTTGTTGACGAACGAGCCCTTGGCCACCGCCCACACCACCGGGATCTCGCGCTCGGCGCGCACACCGGTGACCTGCTGGGCGTTGAGTGCCAGGTCGTCGCCCAGCACACCTGCGGTTTTCTTCGCCGCCACCTTGGTCATCAAAGAGACATCGTCGAGTACCGTGGCAATGTCGTCGATCAGTACCAGTAAACTGCTTCCTGCCATGTCTGCCTGTTTCCCGTGAAATGAATGGGCCGGAGTCTAGCCCAAAGTCGCTGCCTTGAGCGCCCCTCGAGCCCGGTGCTACCATGCCCGATCCCTCTTAGAGGTGGCCAGACACGAGGAAGATCCCTGACCATGAGCACCATTCGCGAGCGCAACAAGGAACTGATCCTGCGCGCGGCCAGCGAGGAATTCGCCGACAAGGGCTTCGCCGCCACCAAGACCAGCGATATCGCGGCCAAGGCCGGCCTGCCCAAGCCGAACGTGTATTACTACTTCAAGTCCAAGGACAACCTCTACCGCGAGGTCCTGGAGAGCATCATCGCGCCGATCATGCAGGCGTCCACGCCGTTCAATGCCGACGGCGACCCCAAGGAAGTGCTGAGTGCCTACATCCGCTCGAAGATCCGCATTTCGCGAGACCTGCCGCATGCCTCGAAGGTGTTCGCCAGCGAGATCATGCACGGTGCGCCGCACCTCTCGCCCAACCAGGTGGAACAGCTCAACGAGCAGGCCCGCCACAACATCGAGTGCATCGAGCGCTGGATCGAGCGCGGGCAGATTGCCAAGGTCGACGCGCACCACCTGATGTTCAGCATCTGGGCGGCGACTCAGACCTATGCCGATTTCGATTGGCAGATTTCGGTGATCACCGGCAAGGCCAAGCTGGCCGACAGTGATTACGAAGCAGCAGCCGAAACCATCATTCGGCTGGTGCTCAAAGGCTGTGAGCCCGAGGCGGCCTGACAAGGCCAGTGGGGCTGCTCTGCAGCCCTGTCGCGACACAAGGCCGCTGTAGGAGCGGCCTCGTGTCGCGATAGGGCCGCAACGCGGCCCCGGCAATTTAAAGCCTTACGCAGCTACACCCGCATCCGCCGTCAACCCCGCCTCTTCGATCGCACTGATCGCACACTGCTCGTCGATATCCGACGTATCGCCGCTGATCCCTACGGCACCCAGCACCTTGCCGTCCTGATCGCGGATCAGCACGCCACCTGGCGCCGGCACCACCGGCCGCTCACCCACACCATTCAACGCGGCAAAAAACGCCGGCCGCTGCTGCGCATCCAGCGCCAGCAAGCGCGAGCCCTTGCCCAGGGCAATCGCGCCCCAGGCCTTGCCCGTGGCCACCTCAGGGCGAATCAGGCTGGCGCCATCTTCGCGCTGCAGGGCCAGCACATGCCCACCGGCATCCAGCACCACCACCGTCAACGGCGCAGCATTGATCTTGCGGCCCGCCGCCAGCGCCGCGTTCACCAGGCTGACAGCGACTTTCAGGTTCAAAGCGTTCATGGAAAGGTCCTCTTCTTGTTGTGAGAAGCCCGAGGGCAGTTGAAAATCGATCACTCAAATAGAACACAACTGCAACCACTTTTGTATACAATAAATTGAAACGATCGTATGCGATGACGCAAATCGCCGTTTTCATGGGCGCTCGGACGAAAGCAACCTCCCCCGATGAAAACCCATTGACCTGAACCGCCAGCCGTGAATACACTCTGGCACAAAGCAAGTTGTATACAATTACAAAATCGATGAGGCACAACCCATGAGCAAAATGAGAGCAATCGATGCAGCCGTTCTGGTCATGCGCCGTGAAGGTGTAGATACCGCGTTCGGCATCCCAGGGGCTGCCATCAACCCGTTGTACTCGGCCCTGAAAAAAGTCGGTGGCATCGATCACGTCCTCGCTCGTCACGTTGAAGGCGCCTCGCACATGGCCGAGGGTTACACCCGCGCCAACCCAGGCAACATCGGCGTGTGCATCGGCACCTCCGGCCCCGCCGGCACCGACATGGTCACCGGCCTGTACAGCGCATCGGCCGACTCCATCCCGATTCTCTGCATCACCGGCCAGGCGCCACGTGCCCGTCTGCACAAAGAAGACTTCCAGGCTGTCGACATCACCAGCATCGTCAAGCCCGTCACCAAGTGGGCGACCACCGTTCTGGAACCAGGCCAAGTGCCTTATGCCTTCCAGAAAGCCTTCTACGAAATGCGTACCGGCCGCCCAGGCCCTGTGCTGATCGACCTGCCGTTCGACGTGCAGATGGCCGAAATCGAATTCGACATCGACGCCTACGAGCCGCTGGTCGTCAACAAACCGTCCGCCACTCGCGTACAGGCTGAAAAAGCCCTGGCCCTGCTCAACGACGCCGAGCGCCCACTGCTGGTGGCCGGTGGCGGCATCATCAACGCCGACGCCAGCGACAAGCTGGTGGAGTTCGCCGAACTGACCGGCGTGCCCGTGATCCCTACCCTGATGGGCTGGGGCACCATCCCGGACGACCACGCTCAGATGGTCGGCATGGTCGGCCTGCAGACCTCGCACCGCTACGGCAACGCCACCCTGCTCAAGTCCGACCTGGTGTTCGGTATCGGTAACCGTTGGGCCAACCGCCACACCGGTTCCGTTGACGTTTACACCGAAGGCCGCAAGTTCGTTCACGTCGACATCGAGCCCACCCAGATCGGCCGCGTGTTCACCCCGGACCTGGGTATCGTTTCCGACGCAGGCCTGGCGCTGGACGTGTTCATCGAAGTGGCCCGCGAGTGGAAAGCCGCCGGCAAGCTGCAGTGCCGCAAGGCCTGGCTGGAAGACTGCCAGCAGCGTAAATCGAGCCTGCAGCGCAAGACTCACTTCGACAACGTGCCGGTCAAGCCGCAGCGCGTTTACGAAGAGATGAACCAGGTGTTCGGCAAGGACACCTGCTACGTCAGCACCATTGGCCTGTCGCAGATTGCCGGTGCACAGTTCCTGCACGTGTACAAGCCACGTCACTGGATCAACTGTGGCCAGGCCGGCCCGCTCGGCTGGACCATCCCGGCGGCACTGGGTGTGGTCAAGGCCGACCCGAAACGCAAGGTTGTGGCACTGTCGGGTGACTACGACTTCCAGTTCATGATCGAAGAGCTGGCCGTGGGCGCGCAGTTCAACCTGCCTTACGTACACGTGCTGGTGAACAACGCCTACCTGGGCCTGATCCGTCAGGCGCAGCGTGGCTTCGACATGGATTACTGTGTACAACTGGCGTTCGAGAACATCAACTCCACCGACGCCGCCACCTACGGTGTCGATCACGTCGCCGTGGTCGAAGGCCTGGGCTGCAAAGCCATCCGTGTCTTCGAGCCAGGTGAGATCGCCCCGGCCCTGCTCAAGGCACAGAAGATGGCCGAAGAGTTCCGAGTACCGGTCGTGGTGGAAGTGATTCTGGAGCGTGTGACCAACATTTCCATGGGCACCGAGATCAACGCGGTCAATGAGTTCGAAGACCTGGCGCTGGTCGGCAATGACGCGCCAACCGCCATCTCGATGCTGGACTGATCGCCTGACGCCCCCGTGCTGCGCCCTACCTGAGGGCGCCGGGGGCCTTCATCGCAAGGAGACACATCATGCCTCGCTTCGCTGCCAACCTGTCCATGCTGTTCACCGAACAGGACTTCCTGGCCCGCTTCAAGGCTGCCGCCGATGCTGGTTTCAGCGGCGTCGAATACCTCTTTCCGTACGACTTCAGCGCTGCCGAAATCAAGCAGCAGCTCGACGCCCACGGCCTGACCCAGGTGCTGTTCAACCTGCCGGCCGGTGATTGGGGCAAAGGTGAGCGCGGAATCGCCTGCCATCCCGACCGCGTCGAAGAATTCCGCGCCGGTGTCGACAAGGCCATCGAATACGCCAAGGTACTGGGCAACACCCAGGTCAACTGCCTGGCCGGCATTCGCCCGCAAGGCCTGCAGTGCGCCGACGTGCGCAAGACCTTTGTCGACAACCTGAAGTTCGCTGCCGACAAGCTCAAAGCCGCTGGCATTCGCCTGGTCATGGAAATGATCAACACCCGCGACATCCCGGGCTTCTACCTGAACACCACCCGGCAGGCCCTGGAAATCCAGGCCGAAGTGGGCAGCGACAACCTGTTCCTGCAATACGACATCTACCACATGCAGATCATGGAAGGTGACCTGGCTCGCACCATGGAAGCCAACCTGAAACTGATCAACCACATCCAGCTGGCCGACAACCCGGGCCGTAACGAACCGGGTACCGGCGAGATCAACTACCGCTTCCTGTTCGAACACCTGGACCGCATCGGTTACCAGGGTTGGGTAGGCGCGGAGTACAAGCCGCTGACTACCACCGAAGCAGGCCTGGGCTGGCTGAAGACACACAACGCAATCTAAGAACGCTCGCAGAACCTGCTGTAGGAGCGGCCTTGTGTCGCGAAGGGGCGCGCAGCGGCCCCTCGATCTCAGTTGCGCAGGCAATCTGCCGGGGCTGCTTTGC
>NZ_RHQR01000035.1:0-21360 GCF_003936645.1 Pseudomonas sp. p106 | reverse complement strand
TCGACCTTTGCCAGTGTGAGGCTCTGATGTCCCGGGGCTGCTTTGCAGCCCAATCGCCGGCAAGCCGGCTCCCACAGGTTCACCACCAAGCCTGAGATTGGTGTGAATCTGTGGGAGCCGGCTTGCCGGCGATGAGGCCAGTACAGAAATACGCGATCAGGCGCGCTTGTTGAAACTTGCAAGCGCTGGCAGCAACTGCTTGTCGATCGCCTGGCGCACCGCCGGCAGAATCGTCGCACTGCCCGTGTACATCTGCTCGACCATGCCCTTGAGCGCCCGCGCATTAGGCTCGGTCAGCCCACGCACCACCGCCTCGCAGGCCTGCTCGGCACTGGCCCCGGCAGGGATGTCGAACCCGCGCGCGCGCAGTTGGCCGGCGAGGTCGTCCTGATCAATCAAATCCGCATGCATCATGGCTGTTGTCCCTTTTATCGCGAAAAGAGTGCTGCTGTGATTTACGACCGATTCTGTGTCGCCAGCGACACGGCCGCAACCACAGAATGCCGGCATGACTGCTTTGGCTAAGAACAGGTCGTTCCCGGCTAATTCCCAGTGCCGGGATGAACGCACACTGGCCTCATTCACGGTACCGCAGGGTTTGGTCACCCTCACACATGCACAGTGGATGTTGCTCGCTCTTGGCCCCGCTGGCTCACGGCTTTGCGGGGTTATTTTTTGCCTGTTGCTCATTCCTTTCAAATGCGGACCTGACATTTCTGCCAGATGACGATGCAGGAGTATCTCTGCTCTCCTATTGCAAATGGATATCCACAGGAGTGGACACTGTGAAAGCAGCAAGCTGGAAGACATGTCTGGCAGGGTCCGCGTTGTTAATGATGTGGGGGTGTTCCACATCGATAGCAACTACAAGTACCCCCACACGCGCAGCACCTCAACTCTTTACCCTTGAACAGACTCAGGATCGCCAGGCGCTGCAACGCACCGCAACGGGTCAACTGGCCACTCTGTTGGCGGACCCTGCGAATGCCGAGATCACGCTTGTGAAAGTTGATCCGCAGTTGGTCAGCCAGCAGAACAAAGAGCTGGCTGTCAGTTTGCCGGACGGGAAAACGGCGCAGTTTCGCTTGCGCGATTACACTGCCATTACGTCAGGCATTGTCGGTTGGGTCGGTTACCTGTCATCGACGTGGAAGCAAGCGCATGGGGGTTCGTCTTCAGAGATCGATAATGATCCGCTGTTCTACCTGTCGCTGGCCCGTGCGGGCGACACACTTGTGGGCGACCTGACCATCGATGGTCAACCCTATCGGCTGCAACCTTTAGATTCAGGGCAACATGTGTTGATTCGTATTGATGAATCAAAGCTGGCGCCTGAGGCTGAACCTTTGTTGCCCTTGGGCACTGCAGCGCCCGACCCTACCATCGGTAAGGCTGCCCAGTCGGCACACAGTACGATCCGCGTGCTTTTTATGGCCACCGATCAAAGAAAACTTAGGAACCCTGAATACAAGATCGAGTTGGCCCTCGCGCTGAACAATGCCAATCAGTACATGAAAAACAGCAATGTTCCGATAACCTATCAATTGGCAGGCTATTACGAAGGTCCGTATGACGAGACGGGAAGAAGTTACAAAGAGCAACTGAATGACATGCGTTTGGCACAACCTTTTGCACAACAGCTGCTGGCCATACGGGAAGCGCTGCGCGCTGATCTAGTGTCGATGTACTCCACGGCGACGGAGTACTGTGGAATGGCGTGGCTTACCACAGGCAAGCTTCAGGGACATTCGGTTATCTCATGCTCATCCTCCCTGGCGCACGAACTCGGTCATAACCTGGGCGCTAACCACAATTGGGAGCCGGGCAATGCCATAGGCAACCCGCCCTATATGTTCGGCTATCGCTACACGGCAGGTACTCCGCGCTTCAGTACCCAGATGTCTTACGGCTGCTCGCCGGCGTGCCCAAGGATCGCGTATCACTCCAACCCTCGCCTGACATACCAGGGCATCCCGCTGGGAACAACGCAAAACCACGATGTTGCGCGGCGTTTTAACGAGCGCCGAGATACAGTCGCCAACTTCTACCCTTCGTCACTTGAGACCGGTTCAGCCCTGATCAACAAGAAACGGCTCGAAGAGGGCAAGGCAGCGTGTGCCACTGTCAACCAATACCGCGAGGTGCAACTGAACACCTGCCCTGCGACCAGCGATGAAGCAGAGCTTGAGTTCCGATGGAAAGCCCTGGCCAAGCGTACTTCATACAGCATTGGCTACAAGGCGGATGGCGCTGAGTGCCTAGGTCAACCCTTGGTGAATGGGGGCTACCGTCTCAGAGCCTGTCCAGCCCTTGGCGCGCCAGGCAGAGATATCAGCTGGCTATTAAAGCCACAGGGTTCGGACGGGATGATGCTTGAAGACCTGAACGACAAAGGGCAATGTCTTGCCTCTCGCAGTCGGGACAATGTTGTCGTGAAACAACCCTGCGATAGCCTTGATGCTGCCCAACGTTGGCTGTGGCCTGCCGCAATCGAAGCGCTGTCGCAGGCCAACCCTGCTTACACAGAGCATTGAAGGAAACGTTGATGGCAGCGCAAGCACTGGTGAAGCTGCCATCAGCGTTCAGGTTGGAATCTTCATCACTCGGCCACTGAAAGCCGGTGTTGGCAGGTCGTCTTGCTGGTGTAGGAGTTGCTGCATCGTTTGCACACTCATCTCGCTGAATGGCGTCGACTTGGGCCCTGCCAGGTTGACGTGAAGGAGCATCTGTTCACTGGCGGCCAGCGCTTCGCCGATGTCTGACCGGTGCAGGCTGTGGTACAGGTGCAGGCGTTTTTGATCAAAACCGATTATCTGCGTCTGCACCCACACCTCGGTACCGAGCTTCACCTCATGCAGGTAATTGATGTGCGCCTCGAGGGTGAACAGCGAGTGGCCACTCTGGCCGCGGCTGTCGGCATCCAGGCCGATGCGCTCCATCAGCGCATCGGTGGCGTAGCTGAAGATCAGCAGGTAATAGGCATCGCGCAGGTGGCCGTTGTAGTCGACCCAGTCCTCCTGGACTGGGGTGCGGTAGGTGATCAGTGCGGGCATCGTGGTCTCCTCAGTCGCTGAACGACATGCCGTGGCTGGCCTTGCTGGTCTTCACCGCTTCCAGCACCGCCAGCAGGGTGTCATCACGATAGCGCTCCAGCGCGGCGATGCTGCGTTCGCCCAGTTGCTCGGCGGTGCCGTCCACCACATCGTCGATCAGCTTGTCGGTAAGCTCCGGTGCCGGCAGGTAGGTCCAGGGCAGTTTCAGCGCCGGGCCGAACTGCGACATGAAGTGGCGCATGCCGGCATCGCCACCGGCCAGGGTGTAGGTCAGGAAGGTGCCCATGAACGACCAGCGCAGGCCAGCGCCGAAGCGGATGGCATCATCGATTTCGCCAGTAGTAGCCACACCGTCGTTGACCAGGTGCAGCGCCTCGCGCCACAGCGCTTCGAGCAGGCGGTCGGCGATGAAGCCCGGCACTTCCTTGCGCACGTGTAGCGGGCGCATGCCGAGCGCGGTGTAGATGGTTTTTGCGGCGTCGATCGCCTCAGGCGAAGTACGGTTACCGCCGACGATTTCCACCAATGGCAGCAGGTAGACCGGGTTGAACGGGTGGCCGACCACGCAGCGTTCGGGGTGAGTGGAGGCCTCATAGAACTCGCTGGGCAACAGCCCCGAGGTACTGGAGCCGATGATCGCGTTCGGCTTGGCCGCGGCGCTGATCTTTGCATGCAGGTCGAGCTTGAGGTCCAGGCGTTCGGGTGCGCTTTCCTGGATGAAGTCGGCGTCACGCACACACGCCTCGATGGTGCTGACGAAGGTCAGGCGCTCCTGTGCTGCGCCAGGGGCCAGGCCTTGTTTTTCAAGCGCCGGCCAGGCGTTGGCGACACGCTTGCGCAAGGCCTGCTCGGCGCCGGGTGCCGGGTCCCAGGCGACCACATCCAGGCCATGGGCCAGCGCGCGGGCAACCCAGCCGCTGCCGATCACGCCACTACCCAGGGCGGCGAAGGTCTTGATCTCGGTGATGAAAGGCATATCGGACTCCGGGGTATCAGCGGCGTTTGAGGTTCATTTTTTCCCGGCCTTCTGCCGGGGTGAGGATGCGCCCACCCATGCGGGTGATGATTTCGCTCGCGCGCTCCACCAGTTGGCCATTGCTGGCCAACACGCCTTTGTCCAAGTACAGGTTGTCTTCAAGGCCCACCCGTACGTTGCCGCCCAGCAGCACCGCCTGTGCCGCCATGGGCATCTGCATGCGGCCGATGCCGAAGCCGGCCCAGGTGACGTCGGCAGGCAGGTTGTCGACCATGGCTTTCATGGTGGTGGTGTCGGCCGGCGCGCCCCACGGTATGCCCAGGCACAGCTGGAACAGCGGGTCATGCAGCAGGCCTTCCTTGATCATCTGCTTGGCGAACCACAGGTGGCCGGTGTCGAAGATTTCCAGTTCGGCTTTTACGCCCAGTTCGGTGATGCGTTTGGCGCCGGCGCGCAATTGCGCCGGTGTGGAGACGTAGATGGCGTTGCCGTCGCCGAAGTTGAGGGTGCCGCAATCGAGCGTGCAGATTTCCGGCAGCAGTGCTTCGATGTGGGCCAGGCGCTCCAGCGGGCCGATCAGGTCGGTGCCCGGGCCAAACTCCATGGGCGACTCGCCCGGGCCGATTTCCAGGTCGCCGCCCATGCCGGCGGTGAGGTTGACGATGATGTCCACGTCGGCTTCGCGGATGCGTTCCATGACCTCGCGGTACAGGTTCACGTCGCGGCTGAAACGGCCGGTTTGCGGGTCGCGGACGTGGCAGTGGACCACGGTGGCGCCGGCTTTGGCGGCCTCTAGGGCGGACTCGGCGATCTGCTTGGGGGTGACCGGGACCAGGTGGCTCTTGGCGACCGTGTCGCCGGCGCCGGTGAGGGCGCAGGTGATGATGACGTCGTGGTTCATGGTGGTTCCTTGTCAGGGTTGTGGTGGCCCAATCGGCGTAGGAGCGGCCTTGTGTCGCGAAGGGGGCGCATAGCGGCCCTTGGGTTTGTGCAGCGCGCACAGATCCTGGGGCCGCGTTGCGGCCCTTTCGCGACGCAAGGCCGCTCCTACAGGCGATGAGGCCCTGTCAGTTGGCGGTGAGCTTGAGGTTGTCCGCCGCAGGCTTGCCATCGAAGGTGGTTACCCCTTCAAGCCAGCGCGCCTTGTCCTCGGGGTGGTCCTTGAGCCACTGGCGGGCCGACTCCAGCGCGTCCTTGTGGTCGAGCAGCGGCTGCATCATGCGGCTCTCGTCTTCGGCGCTGAATTTCAGGTTGGCCAGCAGGCGATGGGCGTTGGGGCAGCGTTGGGCGTAGTCCGGCGCGGTGACGGTCCACACCGTGGCGCGGCCTTCGTCAGGGCCCAGGGCATCCTGGCTGTCACCCAGGTAGACCATGTCGATGTTCACGTTCATCGGGTGCGGCGCCCAGCCGAAGAACACCACGGCCTGCTTGCGGCGCACAGCGCGGTCGACTGCGGCGAGCATGCCGGCCTCGCTGGACTCGACCAGCTGGAACTTGCCCAGGCCGAACTGGTTCTTGGCGATCATCGCCTTGATCTGGGTGTTGGCGCCGGACCCGGGCTCGATGCCGTAGATCTTGCCGCCCAGCTCTTTCTCGAACTTGTGGATATCTGCGAAGCTCTTCAGGCCTTTGTCGGCCAGGTACTTGGGTACGGCCAAGGTGGCCCGGGCATCTTCCAGGCTGGGTGCGTCGAGCACCTTGACCTGCTGGGCATCGATGAACGGCGTGATGGTCTGGGTCATGATCGGGTTCCAGTAACCCAGGAACATGTCCAGGCGCTTGTCGCGGATGCCGGCAAAGATGATCTGCTGCGAGGCGCTGGTCTGTTTGGTCTGGTAACCCAGGCCGTCGAGCAACACTTGCGCCATGGCGCTGGTGGCGATGACGTCGGTCCAGTTGACCACGCCAAGGCGTACGTTCTTGCAGGCCGCGGGTTCGGCGGCGAAAAGCGGTGTGGCAACGATGCTGCTCAGGGCAAGGGACAACAGGCTGCGGCGGATCAAGCTGTGCATGGTGGCTCTCCATCGGCAGTGCATATTGTTATTGAGGGCGGCCTCTGCGGACCGTGTGAATACGCTACGCTGGCCGCACCTTGGCCAAGCGCACGCTGGCGACAGGAATTAGCACCTGGGCGACCAGTTTCTGTGGAGTAGGGGATGATGGAGACGATTGCCTTTCTGTTGGTGTCGGGTTTTTCCGCCATGGGGTTCATTTCGGCGCTGGAACCATTGCGGGTGGCCAATCGTTTTGGCGGGCCGTTGTACCGGTGGCAGGTGCTCAGCCTGGACGGCGAGGCGGTGCTGGCGAGCAACGGCATGTCGGTCAATGCCGATGCCGCGCTGGGGGAGGGTGAGCCCGCCAATATCCTGCTCGTGGTAGCGGGCTTCGAGCCATTGGCCAATGTCGCGCCGAAGCTGCTGCATGCGCTGCGTCGGCTGCACCATGACGCGGTCATGCTGGGGGGCATCGATACGGGGGCGATGGTACTTGCCGAGGCGGGCTTGCTGGACGGCTACCGGGCGACATTGCACTGGGAAGCGCTCGAGGCGTTCAAGGAGCGCTACCCGGGCCTTCAGGCGACGCAGGAGCTGTTCGAGATTGACCGCAGCCGCATCACCTGTGCCGGCGGCACCGCTTCGATCGATTTGATGCTGCACCTGATTGCCCAGTCTCACGGCAGCGACCTGGCGGTAAAGGTGTCCGAGCAGTTCGTGCTGGGTCGTATTCGTCAGCGTCAGGACCACCAGCGCATGCAGATCGGTGCGCGTTACGGTATCAGCAACAAGAAGTTGGTCCATGCCATTGGCGAAATGGAAAAACATACCGAGCCACCCCTGAGCACGCTGGACCTGGCCGCTGCGATCAAAGTGACACGGCGCCAACTGGAGCGCTTGTTTCGTATGTACCTAAATGAAACACCCAGTAGTTTTTACCTTGCTCTACGGCTGGACAAGGCGCGTCAGCTGTTGACCCAAACTGACATGTCGGTGACCGAGGTCAGCCTTGCGTGCGGCTTTGAACTGCCATCGTATTTCACGCGGCGCTACAAGCTGAGGTTTGGAAAGTGCCCACGGGAGGAGCGCCAACCTGCGCGTTCAAAATAGCTTCATTCCAGTTTGCGTTTTAGAACGGCTAACAGCTTTTCGCGGTTTCTGGCCTGCAGGTCTTTGCGCAATGACGCGAATTCGCCCATGTTGAAGCGTGCGCCCAGATGGTCAAATATCAGGTTCAACTTCTGGGTGGGTTCGACAGGGTCGGTCTTGCAGTAGACATAGAACAGGATGGCAACGGGAATTTCGTCCCCTTCATGATCCATTTCAATGCTCAGATGTGAAGAAGCGTTCATGACGTTAAAGGTGTGCATTCCCGCAGATTGCATTGCGGCTTTGACGTTTTCTTCAACGCTCTTGAACCAAGGCCCTTTTTCGCGTAGCGGGGGTATATAGCCACTGTACACATCGCTCAATGCGTGCAGGTGCGGCTCGTATGAAATGGCTTGATGCGTATGTTCGAACAACGTGAACTTCAACGATTGCAAGGTGGCGATAACGACCGTGAACCATTGCTCAGGCTGGGTCTCCATCGAGTACTTTTCATTGGCCACGGCCTGTGAATAACGAAGACACAGCTGCAAGTCTTCCCATGTTTCCAGTGTTAGCCATGGCGCGGGCTTGATGTTCAGCCGCTCTTCGAATATTCGGGTGTCCAGGCTTGCATCGCTCATGCGGCATCGCTCCTTGATGAATGCACATGATGGGAACCGGGTACCCGGAAATCCTGATACCCGGCCTCGCTATTTAGATAGCGAGGAAGGCGGCGATGTCGCCTTTGATCTTTTCATTCACAAGATCACGCGCAGCATCGAAGTGACGAACGCTGAACGTACCCTGTTGCGACGCGCGATAGACGCGGGTCGACGTCTTGTCGATTTTGCGGGTCAGGGCGCCTTCACGCTCGATTTTCGAGTCGTAGCTGGCCTGGAAGCTGGTCATGTGCATCACAGGCAAACCTTGTGGCGTCATTTCGCATTGGGCCACTACGAAGTTGCTCGATTTGCCGGATTCGCTATGGCTGTGCTTTTCCAGGTGGGCCTTGACTTCCGGCTTCTGCACGACGATTTGCAGAACACGCTTGGCACAGGCCATGCGACGAGGGTCGCGAGCCACGCTGATGGTGATGGATTTGGTCATCAGCTCTGCCAAGGTCAGGTTGTCTTCATCAATCGCATCTTCGGCATGTGCCGCACCCGTCATGGTCCAGCCGAACTTGATCAGGCCATCGTTGTAGAAGTTGTACCACTCGCGCTGCTGGGTTTCCTTGTCGAACTTCTTGTTGGCCAGTTCGGTCATCAACCGCATACCTGCCAGGATGTCTTCGGCAATGCCCGCAGGCACATTTTCAGCGAATACGCAGATCGTCTGGCCGGTAGCGGCTACGCGCTCTTGGCCTTCTTTGCGGATTTTTTCCATTTCAACTTTGATGTCAGCCATTTCGGTGTTCCTTGATAGTTGAGGATTCCAAGGCGCACGTTGCAAGCACGTGGCCTTGGCGCACTATCGAGAAATGGCGCAGTGACTATCAGCAGCAGGTTGTTCCTCTGGAGAAGATCTTTCAATCACTGCCTGGATCAATCTTCCGGTGCCGGCTCATCACTGTTCTGCGAGCCCAGGCTGCGCAAATACTCCGATCGCTCATCGCTGCGTTGGGCGACGCAGCTGTTCCATGCCGTCTGGTAGGCCTTGCTGCCTGGCTGTTCGGCATGGGTTTCGACTTTGCAGTCGGCATCGCGCAGTTGGCTCCAGAGCTTTTCGGCGGATTCGATCCGCGACTGCAGGCCAGCTTCGTCGTCATACTGCTCGCGCATGCGTTGAAGCAGGTCGTCGTAGGTCGACTTCAGCTCACGCTCGGCGGTCTGCTTGTTGAATGCCGCACACTCGAACGTCTGCTGGTCGTTCTCGACATTGTCGCAAGGCGTGCTTTCTTCCTCACCGGCCTGGGCCCCGCTCACGACGGCCAGCAGCACCAGCCATGCCATTGATTTCATCCGTTTTCTCCTCAACAGGCTGTCGAATCGCTGGGATTCTCGCTCAGCCAGAGCCCGCGCGATAGGCCCCTGACCAAATGTTCATGTAAGGGCGGCAAAGGGTCGTTATCGAGACTGTCTCGCATCCCCGAACGGCATGCCAGACGCGGTCATGTCGCGCATTGACGCTTTCGGCAAACCCCCTGTCGTTTTTGCATCGGGGCGCCCTTGGGCACAGGCATATGCTGGCCCCAAAGCGCCGGCACAATGTTCGGCACGAACCCACTCAATAAAAGGGGACAGCCTGATGAGCCCAGCCGAGCTTCACGCCGACAGCATCGTTATCGACGGTTTGATCATCGCCAAGTGGAACCGCGAACTGTTCGAGGACATGCGCAAAGGCGGGCTGACCGCAGCCAACTGCACGGTGTCGGTCTGGGAAGGCTTCAAGGCCACCGTCGACAACATCGCTGCCAGCCAGAAGCTGATCCGCGACAACAGCGACCTGGTGATGCCAGTGCGCACTACCGCCGACATCCGCAAGGCCAAGGAACTGGGCAAGACCGGTATCCTCTTCGGCTTCCAGAATGCTCACGCCTTCGAAGACCAGATTGCCTACGTGGATGTGTTCAAGCAGCTGGGCGTGGGCATCGTGCAGATGTGCTACAACACCCAGAACCTGGTCGGTACAGGCTGCTATGAGCGTGATGGCGGGCTGTCCGGTTTCGGCCGCGAGATCGTCGCCGAGATGAACCGCGTGGGCATCATGTGCGACCTGTCCCACGTTGGCTCCAAGACTTCCGAAGAGGTCATCCTGGAATCGAAAAAACCGGTCTGCTACTCCCACTGCCTGCCCTCGGGCCTCAAAGAACACCCGCGCAACAAGTCGGATGAAGAGCTGAAGTTCATCGCCGACCATGGCGGCTTCGTCGGCGTGACCATGTTCGCGCCGTTCCTGGCCAAGGGCATCGACTCCACCATCGACGACTACGCCGAAGCCATCGAGTACACCATGAACATCGTCGGTGAAGACGCCATCGGCATCGGCACCGACTTCACCCAAGGCCACGGCCAGGACTTCTTCGAGTACCTGACCCACGACAAGGGTTACGCCCGTCGCCTGACTAATTTCGGCAAGATCATCAACCCGCTGGGCATCCGCACCGTCGGCGAGTTCCCCAACCTCACCGAGACCTTGCTCAAGCGCGGCCATTCCGAGCGTGTGGTGCGCAAGATCATGGGCGAGAACTGGGTAAACGTTCTCAAGGACGTCTGGGGCGAGTAAGCCGCTCTCCAAGCCTTAAGGCCCCGGCCAGCAACGTCGGGGCAGCCAAAAACAAATTTTTATGGAGTTGAGTTTCCATGGCCAAGATCGCCCCGCAATTGCCAATCGAAGTCGACAGCGAAACCGGTGTCTGGACCAGCGACGCCTTGCCGATGCTGTATGTGCCGCGTCATTTCTTCGTCAACAACCACATGGGCATCGAGGAAGTGCTGGGCGCCGACGCCTATGCCGAGATCCTCTACAAGGCAGGCTACAAGTCGGCCTGGCACTGGTGCGAGAAGGAAGCCGAGTGCCATGGCCTGGAAGGCGTGGCGGTTTTCGAGCACTACATGAAGCGCCTGTCCCAGCGTGGCTGGGGCCTGTTCGAGATCCAGGACATCGACCTGGACAAAGGCACCTGCAGCGTCAAGCTCAAGCACTCGGCGTTCGTGTACGTGTATGGCAAGTGCGGCCGCAAGGTCGACTACATGTTCACCGGCTGGTTCGCCGGCGCAATGGACCAGATTCTCGCTGCCCGTGGCAGCTCGATCCGCACCGTGGCCGAGCAGGTCTATGGCGGGTCGGAAGAAGGCCACGAAGATGGCCTGTTCGTTACAAAGCCGTTGTAAGCCGGAGATAGCGTCATGGCATTCGAAGCAATGTTCCAGCCGATCCAGATCGGCAAACTGACCATCCGCAACCGCGTGCTCAGCACCGCGCACGCCGAGGTCTACGCCACTGACGGCGGCATGACCACCGACCGCTATGTGAAGTACTACGAAGAGAAGGCCAAGGGTGGCATCGGCCTGGCGATCTGCGGCGGCTCGTCCGTGGTGGCCATCGACAGCCCGCAGGAATGGTGGTCGTCGGTCAACCTGTCGACCGACCGCATCATCCCGCACTTCCAGAACCTGGCCGACGCCATGCACAAGCATGGCGCCAAGATCATGATCCAGATTACCCACATGGGCCGCCGCTCGCGCTGGGACGGTTTTAACTGGCCGACCCTGATGTCGCCTTCCGGCATCCGTGAGCCCGTGCACCGCGCCACCTGCAAGACTATCGAGGTGGAAGAGATCTGGCGCGTGATCGGCAACTACGCGCAGGCCGCGCGCCGTGCCAAGGAAGGCGGCCTGGACGGCGTCGAGCTTTCGGCTGTGCACCAGCACATGATCGACCAGTTCTGGAGCCCGCGGGTCAACAAACGTACTGACGAGTGGGGCGGCACCTTCGAAGGCCGCATGAAGTTCGGCATGGAAGTGCTCAAGGCGGTGCGCGCCGAAGTCGGTGACGACTTCTGCGTGGGCATGCGTATCTGTGGTGACGAGTTCCACCCCGATGGCCTCAGCCACGAGGATATGAAGCAGATCGCCGCCTACTACGATGCTACCGGCATGATCGACTTCATCGGCGTGGTCGGCTCGGGTTGCGATACCCACAACACCCTGGCCAACGTCATTCCCAACATGAGCTACCCGCCAGAGCCGTTCCTGCACCTGGCAGCCGGCATCAAGGAAGTGGTCAAGGTCCCGGTGCTGCACGCGCAGAACATCAAAGACCCGAACCAGGCCACGCGTATCCTCGAAGGCGGCTACGTGGACATGGTCGGCATGACCCGTGCGCACATCGCCGACCCGCACCTGATCGCCAAGATCAAGATGGGCCAGATCGACCAGATCAAGCAGTGTGTCGGTGCCAACTATTGCATCGACCGCCAGTACCAGGGCCTGGATGTGCTGTGCATCCAGAACGCCGCGACCTCCCGTGAATACATGGGCGTGCCGCACATCATCGAGAAGACCACCGGCGTCAAGCGCAAGGTGGTGGTGGTCGGTGCTGGCCCTGCCGGCATGGAAGCGGCGCGCGTTGCTGCCGAACGCGGCCACGACGTGACCCTGTTCGAGAAGAAGGACCAGATCGGCGGGCAGATCACCATCGCCGCCAAGGCGCCGCAGCGTGACCAGATTGCCGGTATCACCCGCTGGTACCAGCTGGAGCTGGCACGCCTGAAGGTCGACCTGCGCCTGGGTACTGCCGCTGACGTGGCGACCATTGAAGACCTGCGCCCGGACGTCATCGTGCTGGCAGTAGGCGGGCACTCGTTCCTGGAACAGAACGAGCACTGGGGCGCTGCCGAAGGCTTGGTGGTCAGCAGCTGGGACGTGCTCGACGGCAAGGTTGCGCCGGGCAAGAACGTGCTGGTGTACGACACCATCTGCGAATTCACCGGCATGTCGGTGGCCGACTTCATCGCCGACAAGGGCAGCCAGGTCGAAATCGTCACCGACGACATCAAGCCGGGCGTTGCCATGGGCGGCACCAGCTTCCCGACCTATTACCGCAGCATGTACCCCAAAGAAGTGATCATGACTGGCGACATGATGCTGGAAAAGGTCTACCGCGAAGGCGACAAGCTGGTGGCGGTGCTGGAGAACGAATACACCGGCGCCAAGGAAGAGCGCGTGGTCGACCAGGTGGTGGTCGAGAACGGTGTGCGCCCTGACGAAGCGCTGTACTACGCGCTCAAGGAAGGCTCGCGCAACAAGGGCCAGATCGACGTGGAGGCGCTGTTCGCCATCAAGCCACAGCCGATCCTCAGCCAGCCGGGCGAAGGCTACCTGCTGTACCGCATCGGCGACTGCGTGGCCCAGCGCAACGTACATGCGGCGATCTACGACGCCTTGCGCCTGTGCAAGGATTTCTGATCGCACCGCCTCTCTAGGGGCGGGACCGGCCCCCCGTGTAGGAGCGGCCTTGTGTCGCGAAAGGGTCGCGAAGCGGCCCCAAGATCTATAGTGCTGTGAAGATCTTGGGGCCGCTTCGCGACCCTTTCGCGACACAAGGCCGCTCCTACATGGGGTCCGCGCTGGCCTTCGGGGCAGCGCAAGAATCCAGCTGTTGTGGGAGCCCCCCATGTTGAACACCCTGTTACCCATCCTGCTGTTCGCTGCCCTTGGCCTGGCGGTGCTCGGCGCCCTGCGCCGGGTGCGCATGTGGCGGCGTGGCCGAGCCTCCCACGTCGACCTGATCGGCGGCCTGCTGGCCATGCCGCGGCGCTACCTGGTGGACCTGCACCACGTGGTCGAGCGCGACAAGTACATGTCCAAGACCCACGTGGCCACTGCGGGCGGCTTTGTACTGTCGGCGGTGCTGGCAATCCTGGTGCACGGCTTCGGCCTGCAGAGCAAGATCCTTGGCTACGCCTTGCTGGTGGCGACTGTAATCATGTTCACCGGTGCCATCTTCGTCTTCAAGCGCCGGCTCAACCCGCCATCGCGCCTGTCCAAAGGCCCATGGATGCGCCTGCCGAAAAGCCTGCTGGTGTTCGCCGCAAGCTTCTTCATCGCCACCTTGCCGGTGGCCGGCATCCTGCCCGCCAACACCGGCGGCTGGGTGATGGTCGCGGTACTTGGCCTGGGCGTGCTGTGGGGCGTGTCGGAGCTGTTCTTCGGCATGACCTGGGGCGGCCCGATGAAACATGCCTTCGCCGGGGCCCTGCACCTGGCCTGGCACCGCCGCGCCGAACGCTTCGGCGGTGGCCGTTCAACCGGCCTGAAACCGCTGGACCTGGAAGACCCGAACGCCCCGCTGGGGGTGGAAAAGCCGGTGGACTTCACCTGGAACCAGCTGTTGGGCTTCGACGCCTGCGTGCAGTGCGGCAAATGTGAGGCGGTGTGCCCGGCGTTCGCTGCGGGCCAGCCGCTGAACCCGAAAAAACTCATTCAGGACATGGTCATCGGCCTGGCCGGTGGCACCGATGCCAAGTTCGCCGGCAGCCCGTACCCTGGCAAGCCGATCGGCGAACACGGCGGTAATCCACACCAACCGATCGTCAACGGCCTGGTCGACGCCGAAACACTGTGGTCGTGCACCACCTGCCGTGCCTGCGTCGAGGAATGCCCGATGATGATCGAGCATGTCGATGCCATCGTCGACATGCGCCGCCACCTCACCCTAGAAAAGGGCGCGACCCCGAACAAGGGCGCCGAGGTGCTGGATAACCTGATCGCGACCGACAACCCGGGCGGCTTTGCTCCAGGCGGGCGGATGAACTGGGCCGCTGACCTTAACCTGAACCTGCTGTCTGACGTGAAAACCACCGAAGTGCTGTTCTGGGTCGGTGACGGCGCGTTCGACATGCGCAACCAGCGCACCCTGCGGTCGTTCGTCAAAGTACTCAAGGCCTCGGGCGTGGACTTCGCCGTGCTCGGCCTGGAAGAGCGTGACAGCGGCGATGTGGCGCGCCGCCTGGGTGACGAAGCGACCTTCCAGCAGTTGGCCAAACGCAATATCCAGACCCTGGCCAAGTACAAGTTCCAGCGCATCGTCACTTGCGACCCGCACAGCTTCCATGTGCTGAAGAACGAATACGGCGCGTTGGGCGGCGACTACCAGGTGCAGCACCACAGCACCTACATCGCCGAACTGATCGCAGCCAGCAAGCTCAACCTCGGCCAGCACAAGGGCGGCAGCGTCACCTATCACGACCCGTGCTACCTGGGCCGCTACAACGGCGAATACGAGGCCCCGCGGCAAGTGTTGAAGGCGCTGGGTATCGAAGTGCGCGAAATGCAGCGCTCGGGGTTCCGTTCCCGCTGCTGCGGCGGTGGCGGAGGTGCGCCGATCACCGACATCCCGGGCAAGCAACGTATCCCCGACATGCGCATGGATGACATTCGCCAGACCCAGGCCGAGCTGGTGGCGGTGGGATGCCCGCAGTGCACTGCGATGCTCGAAGGGGTGGTCGAACCGCGCCCACAGATCAAGGACCTCGCCGAGTTGGTAGCCGATGTGCTGATCGAAGAGGAAACGCCCGCGGCCCCAAAGTCGCCAACGGTAGAACGTGAACCTGCGGAGGTGCACTGATGAGCGACATCATCCGCCGCGACCCACGCGCCGAGTGGATCGCCCGTAACCGCCTGCATCCGCTGCATGCGGCGCTGCAGACGCAACAAACCCGCTGGCTGGGGCCCAATGGCCTGATGCGCAAGAACCCGCATGCCATTGCCGCCGGTTTCATCGGCCCCAATGGCCTCAAGCGCATCGACCGTAGCGGTGCTCAACAGGGCACCGCTGGCGGCGGGCGGCGTAGCGCGGCGGCCGAAGTGCAATTGCCGCTGCATCAGGTGCCAGCGCCTGCGTTCTACATCGCCGTGGTGCCCGACATGGTGGGCGGCCGCCTCAGTAGCCATGACCGTGACCTGCTCGGCCTCGCCCACAGCCTGGCCGGCAGTGACGGCGCGGTATTGGCCGTGGTGTTTGGTGAGCACAAGGAAAGCAAGTTTTCCACAGCGGGTGTCGACCGCTTGCTGGTCATCGACGGCGAACAGTTCGAAGGTTATGCACCGGAGCAACGGGTGCAGGGCCTGCGCGCTGTGGATAACCAGTTCACGCCACGCCATTGGTTGTTGCCCGATAGCCGCACCGGCGGTGGCGAACTGGGCCGGCGCTGGGCTGCGGCCTTGGGCGAACGCCCGGCAACGCGCGTCTGGCAGGTCAAGGACGGCCAGTGCATCGGCCGTGCTGGTGCGGGTCAGCAGGACCTGCAACGCGCGGTGCCGCGCCTGATCCTGGGCGCCGCCGAATGCGCCGAACCGGTCAGCGAAACCCGGCACGAAGCATTGCCGGTGGAGTTGTCCACAGGCGTGGTGCGCAGCCTGCCACGCATCGAGGACCTTGGTTCGGTGGCCGTCGACCCGGCGACCATCGCCATGGCCGAGGCCGAATTCATCGTCTCGGGGGGCAACGGCGTCAAGGATTGGGACCTCTACCACCAGGCGACTGCTGCCCTGGGGGCAACCGAGGGTGCTTCGCGGGTGGCGGTGGACGATGGCTTCATGCCGCGTAACCGCCAGGTGGGCGCAACCGGCACCTGGGTTACCGCACGGGTCTATGTGGCTGTGGGTATCTCTGGTGCGATCCAGCACCTGCAAGGCATCGGTGCCTGCGACAAAGTGGTGGCGATCAACATGGACCCGGGCTGCGACATGATCAAACGGGCCGACCTGTCGGTGATTGGCGACAGCTCGGCGATTCTGAAGGCTTTGATCGAGGCTGTGGACAACTTCCGCAGCGGCGGCCAGCGCGACGCAGCATAGGGGCATGAGCATGAGTACTAAAGTCATCAGCCTGGTTTCCGTCGGTGCCCACCCGAGCTCCGGCCGCGCCCGCCGCGCCGAGCAGGATGCCCGTGCGGTGGAGCTGGGCTTGCAGCTGGCTGGGGATAACTTGCAGGTGGTGCATGCTGGCGACCCGCATGAAGAGGCATTGCGTGCTTACCTGGGCATGGGCCTGGACCACCTCGATGTGCTAGAGCAGCCCGCAGGAGCCGATGTGCTGGGCGTGCTTGGGGATTACCTGCGTGATGCCGGTGCGCAGCTTGTGCTAACGGGTAGCCAGGCTGAAACCGGCGAGGGTTCGGGCATGTTGCCGTTCCTGCTGGCCGAGAAACTGGGTTGGCCGCTGATAGTCGGCCTGGCCGAAGTGGAATCGATCGACAACGGCACCGCTCAGGTCCTGCAGGCGCTGCCCCGTGGGCAGCGGCGCAGGCTGAAGGTACGTCTTCCGTTGCTGGCAACTGTGGATAACGCGGCGGCCAAACCGCGGCAGAGCGCGTTCGGTCCGGCCCGGCGCGGTGTGTTGGCGGCGCGCAATGTCGCCATCGTCGAGGATGAACTGCTGGGCGAAGCGCAGTTGCAACCAGCCCGCCCAAGGCCCAAGCGCCTGAAGGTGATCAAGGCCAAAAGCGGCGCCGACCGGATGAAGGCCGCGACGGCCAAGGCCAGTGGTGGTGGCGGTAAGGTCTTGAAAGACGTTTCTCCACAAGAAGGCGCCGAGGCGATTCTCAAGTTGCTGGTGGAGGAGGGCGTATTGCGCTGAGGTTACCCACGGAATCTGTTCGCCAAGGTGTGGATAAAGTGTTTGTCAAACGCTGCAAGCCAGCAAGGACGCCGTCTTGAAGGATATGATCAAATAATCGCCAATTACTGCAAACCTGGGTCTAAACACCACGGCCCCTAAGGTTTTGCTCTGTTATCCACAGCAGTTATCAATATCCCTATGACTTGCCCACAATGTCTGTTAGTCAACCTGTGGGCAAGTTGTTTGGTAAGTGCTACAGCCATTGCTTTCAAAGGCTTGCAGGGTTTTGATCAAAAAATGATCTGACGAGGCTGGCCTTCGCTCCGGTCCAGCTGTAACTGTCATTTCTGCCAGTTAACGTTCCATACAGCCCTTGTTAACGTTAGGGCAAAAATGGTCTGGAGCGTTGCCATGGGCACGACCACACTGCTGGCAACTGATCTCCAGCGCACCGTGCTGCGCAGCGGGCATACCCTGTATCGACGCTATACCCCCTATGGCGGGTTCAGGCCGGATGATGGCGCTTGGTTGGGGTTTTCAGACGCCCACCTTGATCACGCCAGTGGCTGCTACTTGCTGGGTAACGGACACCGTGCCTTTAGCCCGGCACTGATGCGCTTTGGTTCGCCTGACCGACTCAGCCCATTCGCTCGGGGTGGGCTAAATGCTTACGCTTATTGCCTTGGGGACCCGATCAACCATCGCGATCCGACGGGGCAGGAGGCCGCAGACTATCTGTTTCCCATCCTGAGCATCCTTTCCAACCTTGCGGGTGCGTTCACCAGTGGTCTACGGCTGCGATCGATGTGGCGAACCCGCCATATGCATCAAGCAACGGGATCCTATCCTGCCAGCCGTGGTGGCGTTATGACCTATGGCACCGTGGAAAGTCATACATCACCGCCGTCATCGGTCGATTGGGCGCTCACAGGGATAAGTGGTGTCAGTGCCGTTGCAGGCATTACCCTGGGCATCAGCCGAACCGTGGAGCCAGGAGAAGACTGGCAGACATGGGCGTTGGCGACCCTGACCGTCATATCGCTGGGCACATCGGTCAAAGAAGTGTGGTCGTTGGCTCAGGCCAGGTCGTGGGAGCGTTATCCCATCACCCCTGTGCGGATCGAACCCAACCGGGCAGGTTCAGCAAGCCCGAGGTCTTCGGCTCCGAGGTTAAGTCTCGAGCCTGCAAACGCCATAAGGCAATCGTAGAGCGGGCTTGAGCCAGTGGCGGGCGCCACTGGCCGAAGGTGAACGGCTACTTACTGAGCCTGCACTTCCTTGAGGTACGCAGCCGGCTCTGCACCAAGGTTCTCCAGCACGCGCTGGCTGTACCAATCGATGAAGTTCACCACACCAAACTCATAAGTCTTCGAGTACGGCCCTGGCTGGTACGCCGTGGAGTTGATCCCGCGCTGGTTCTCCTCGGCCAGGCGACGATCCTGGTCGTTGGTCGCATCCCACACCTTGCGCATACGTTCAGGGTCGTAATCGACACCTTCCACGGCATCCTTGTGCACCAGCCACTTGGTGGTGACCATGGTCTCCTGGGCGCTGATCGGCCATACGGTGAAGACGATCATGTGGTCGCCCATGCAATGGTTCCACGAGTGCGGCAGGTGCAGGATGCGCATCGAGCCCAGGTCCGGGTTCTTGATACGGCCCATCAGCTTCTGGCAGGCCTGCTTGCCGTCCATGGTCATCGACACGGTGCCCTTGAGCAGCGGCATGCGCACGATGCGGTTACGCAGGCCATGGCTCTTGTGCAGGTACGGGATCTTCTCGGCTTCCCAGGCTGCGGCGGAGGCGGCCACGTGGTCCTTGAATTCCTGGCTGGCGCGCGGGTCGTTGGTGTCGTCCCACTCCAGCAGGGTTTGCAGCAGCTCCGGGTGTGAGCCGGAGCAGTGGTAGCACTCGCGGTTGTTTTCCAGCACCAGCTTCCAGTTGGCCTTTTCCATCAAGGTGGTTTGCACTGCCACCTTGGTGTTCTCCATGTCATACGGTTCCATGTAGTGGTCCAGGGTGGCCAGGAACTCGTCGATAGCAGGTGGGTTTTCCGCCAGGCTGATGAAGATGTAGCCACCGGCGACCTTTACGTTCACAGGTTTCAGGCCGTATTCCTTCATGTCGAAGTCGGCGCCCATTTCAGTACCTGCGAACAGCAGGCGGCCGTCCAGTTCATACGTCCACTGGTGGTAATGGCAGACCAGCTTCGCCACTTTGCCTTTCTCGCTGACGCACAGGCGCGAGCCGCGATGGCGGCAGACGTTGTGGAAGGCATGCACCTTACCTTCGCTACCGCGCACCACGATGATCGGGTTCTTGCCGATCTGCAGGGTGATGTAGTTGCCCTTGGCCGGGATTTCGCACGTCATGCCGGCAATCAGCCATTCCTTGTGGAAGATCTCCTGCATGTCGATCTGGAACAGACGCTCGTCGGTGTAGAACGGCTGGGGCAGCGAGTAGGTGCGCTCGCGGGTCTGCAGCATCTCGGCGGTGGCCTTGCGTGCAGGTTCCAGTGGATCGCCCAGGCTCAGGGTTGCGGTGACGTCCATCGTGTAATCCTCGGGGCCGTATGCGGCCGGCAAAAGGTGGCTAATCGTTGTTGTGGTGCCGCAAGAGCATCTGTCAAAAAACAGCAGGTTCTTTTGCCGTGGAGTGTGCGTCCGAAGACGCCGCGAACCGTATCCATGGGCGACATGGCCGATTTGAATTACGACGCCCCAGCCCTTGTAGCACGGGGCTGGTCGCGATAAGCACGCCGATGTCGCAGGCAGGAATGTGCGGCGCCTTCAGCTTGCGCATTATCGCAGCCATGAAAAGGGCCAATTGTCGGCCGCTGGAGATGAACATGTCCGATACTTTCCTCAATCCGGTCACCACCCAGACCTGGGCCAATGGCCGCCACATCGTGCGCTGCGTCAAGGTCATCCAGGAGACCTGGGACGTGCGCACCTTCTGCTTCATGGCCGACCAGCCGATCATGTTCTTCTTCAAGCCTGGGCAGTTCGTCACCCTGGAGCTGGAGATCGAAGGCAAGCCGGTGATGCGTTCCTATACCATCTCCAGTTCGCCGTCGGTGCCCTACAGCTTCTCGATCACGGTCAAGCGGGTGCCAGGCGGGCATGTGTCCAACTACCTGCACGACACCATGCACGAGGGCTTTGAAGTGCCGGTGCATGGCCCGGTGGGGCTGTTCAACGCCATCGACTTCCCGGCGGGCAAGGTGCTGTACCTCTCCGGCGGTGTCGGTATCACGCCGGTGATGTCCATGGCGCGCTGGTTCTACGACACCAACGCCAATGTCGACATGGTCTTCGTGCACAGCGCCCGCTCGCCCAAAGACATCATCTACCACCGCGAACTGGAGCAGATGGCGTCACGCATCCCCAACTTCAGCCTGCACATCATTTGCGAGAAGCACGGCCTGGGTGAGCCTTGGGCGGGTTATCGCGGCTATCTGAACCAGCGGCTGATGGAGTTGATCGCGCCTGACTACATGGAGCGCACGGTGTTCTGCTGCGGCCCGACGCCATACATGACCGCGGTCAAGCGCATGCTCGAGGCTGTCGGCTTTGACATGAAGAACTACCACGAGGAGTCGTTCGGCGCGACGCCGGCAGAGGCCAAGGCCGATGCTGTGGAGCATGCCGAGCAGGCGGCCGATGCGCCGGAAGTGGACGTGTCCGAGCTCAACCTGGTGGAGTTCATCGGCAGCGAGAAGAGCATCCGGGTTGCCCCGGGCGAGACCGTGCATGCGGCGGCGGCCAAGGTTGGCCTGATGATTCCCAAAGCCTGCGGCATGGGCATTTGCGGGACGTGCAAGGTGCTCAAGCTGGGCGGGGAAGTGGAGATGGAGCACAACGGCGGGATTACCGAAGAAGACGAGGCCGAGGGCTACATTCTGTCTTGCTGCAGCGTACCGAAAGGGGATGTGCGGATCGATTACTGATCCGGAAATTGCTGGGGCTGCCTTGCAGCCCAATCGCCGGCAAGCCGGCTCCCACAAGGTTCGGCAGCGCTGCTGTCAATGGCACAGCTGGCACAGATCTTTGTGGGAGGTTCGGCAGCGCTGCTGTCAATGGCACAGCTGGCACAGATCTTTGTGGGAGATTCTATGGTTGTAAACAACGGTCTTTAGGCCGTTCTGCTTACGTATTCCTCCTTCTTCTTCATCAGGGCAAAT
>NZ_RHQR01000034.1:0-24611 GCF_003936645.1 Pseudomonas sp. p106 | reverse complement strand
GCGGCCCCTGGAATCCACTATTTTCACAAGGATTCCGGGACTGCTTTGCAGCCCCTTCGCGACACAAGGCCGCTCCTACAAAAACCGCGCCAACCCAACATGATGTATCGATAAAATAAAAAACCACAACATGTAGTGCCTCGCGCTATTTACCGCTAAACTCCCTTCCCGTAAAAGACGACACGAGATACCGTGAACGGACGCGCTTAAAACCGGTCGAAAAATTACCCTCGCCCGCAAGACGCGCACCCCGATCGAAAGCGAATTCCGGTATACTCCGCCCCCTCTGAAAAGGGCACCTATTCAAGTCCCTGGCCCCTCCCCAAGGCCTGGCCAGGCACGAATCCAGATGTAACGAGAGTCAGCCTCTCGAGCTGTCCATTCGCCGTAACGGCCTTGCGTCAGGCATCACATTCTTAAAATCCAACCGGTTGCCTCAGGGCAATCCTCAAGCAGGAGCCAAACCATGCTGAGCTGGGACGAATTCGACAAAGAAGACGGCGAAGTAGCCGCCAAAGGCAACACCCCTGCGCAGGCCAACGCCGCCGCCACCCTCGACAAGCTCGACAGCGCCGGCGGTGCTGCCGCCCTGGAAGCCCGTGCTGCCACCGCCGCCGACTCCGACGCAGTTAAGCGCGCCAAGGCCGCGCTGGACGCCCTGGACATCGCCGAAGGCCTGGCCGAGCTGGAAGGCTCCTCGGCCCGCGTCGCCGTTGACGAAAAGCGCATGATCAACTGCCGCGCCGACCTCAACCAGCTGGTGCCGTTCAAGTACGACTGGGCCTGGCAGAAGTACCTCGACGGCTGTGCCAACCACTGGATGCCGCAAGAGGTCAACATGACCGCCGACATCGCCCTGTGGAAGAGCCAGGACGGCCTGACCGAAGACGAGCGCCGCATCGTGATGCGCAACCTCGGCTTCTTCTCCACCGCCGACTCGCTGGTTGCCAACAACCTGGCCCTGGCAGTGTACCGCCTGATCACCAACCCGGAGTGCCGCCAGTACATCCTGCGCCAGGCCTTCGAAGAGGCGATCCACACCCACGCCTACCAGTACTGCATCGAGTCGCTGGGCATGGATGAAGGCGAGATCTTCAACATGTACCACGAGATCCCGTCGGTCGCGAAGAAAGCCGCCTGGGGCCTGAAGTACACCCGCGCCATCTCCGACCCGGAGTTCAACACCGGCACCGTCGAAACCGACAAAGAGCTGCTGCGCAACCTGATCGCCTACTACTGCGTGCTGGAAGGCATCTTCTTCTACTGCGGCTTCACCCAGATCCTGTCCATGGGCCGCCGCAACAAGATGACCGGCGTTGCCGAGCAGTTCCAGTACATCCTGCGTGACGAGTCGATGCACCTGAACTTCGGTATCGACGTGATCAACCAGATCAAGATCGAAAACCCGCACCTGTGGGACGCGGCGATGAAGGAAGAAGCGACCCAGATGATCCTGCAAGGGACCCAGCTGGAGATCGAATACGCCCGTGACACCATGCCACGCGGCGTACTGGGCATGAACGCGGCAATGATGGAGGACTACCTCAAGTTCATCGCCAACCGTCGTTTGACCCAGATTGGTTTGAAGGAAGAGTACCCAGGCACTACCAACCCGTTCCCGTGGATGAGCGAGATCATGGACTTGAAGAAAGAGAAGAACTTCTTTGAGACGCGCGTGATCGAGTATCAGACGGGTGGGGCGTTGAGCTGGGACTGATTGTCCGGGCTGATCATCAAGGAGGCTGCCGATTGGCAGCCTTTTCTTTACGCCAGTACTTTCCTGCCAACAGAAATTTAACGCTTCCACCCCCAAACATCCTGCCGAACTTCACTCGACTTTTTCGAGTGCCCGAGAAAACGCCCAGACAAAAAGCTAGAGTCAACAACTTTAAATTGGAAGGCCCGGTTTCAAAGGCTGAGTGCAACACCGGGCTTCATTGAATTAAGGATGAGCCCTCATGATGCCGAGCCATCATCTGCGTCATCATCTCGATTGGGCATTGGTAATCAAAACGCTGGCGCGGCCGAATATTCAGTTCATACGCAATGGCATCCAGCTGCTCCTGGCTATGCCCAGACAAGTCGGTGCCCTTGGTCAGGTACTGCCTAATCAGGCCGTTGATGTTTTCGTTGCTGCCGCGCTGCCAGGGGCTATGCGGGTCGCAGAAGTAAACAGCCACTCCGGTACGCTGGGTGATCTCGGCGTGACGCACCATTTCCCGGCCCTGGTCATAGGTCAACTTTTTACGCGCTGCCAGAGGCATGCGGTTCAAGGCGGCACTGAAACCTTCGACCGCCGAAGTCGCTGTGGCGTCATGCATCTTGATCAGCATCAGGTAACCCGTACTGCGCTCTACCAACGTACCGACCGCAGAAGCATTGGCTTTGCCCTTGATCAAATCGCCCTCCCAGTGGCCGGGCGTCAGACGATCTTCTGCCTCAGGCGGACGAACATGGATGCTGACGAGATCAGGGATTTGGCCACGGCGGTCTACCCCGCCAGTGCGGGGGCGACGACTGGTTTTACCTTGCCGCAAGCAAATGATCAGCTCCTTGCGAAGCTCACCCACCGGCAATGCATAGATGGCGTTGTAGATCGTTTCGCGGCAGACGTAAGCGTCTTCAAGCTTTGGGAATTCCATGCGTCGGAGTTTGCCGGCAATTTGCTGAGGAGAAAAGCGCTGTCGCAGCAGGTAGGCCACCAGATCGAACAGTTCGCCACCTGGTTCAAGCTTGCGCGCAGGTCGGCACGCCTTGGCGGCGCAGGCGCATCTGTTGCTGAGCCTGGCTGGCAGAATAGGGCGAGGTACTGGCGGCGTTACGGCGAAGCTCACGACTAACGGTCGAGGGGCTGCGATCAAGCATCCGGGCGATCGCTCTTTGGCTCAGGCCCTGGAGCTGGCCGAACTGGATCGTGATGCGTTCTTCAATACTGAGTTCTTGGTAAGACATAGGGACACCGTACCGGATTGGTCAGGTGTTGCACTCAGTTTTTGCCGCCGCCATGCTTATAGAGACGTTAAATGCTGAAGTCTTATGGGCTCGCTGCCTACCTCGAATGCTCTGCAGAACCCAGCGCAAGACGTAGCATCCATGATTCGTCTGCCCATACATCGGGTAAGTATCCAGTCACTCGGTTTTTTCAGCACATATAAGCAGTGCTATAGTGACACTTATCGATGATAAGAACGCTTATAGAAGATCTTAAAATGCTGGTTTTCCCCTTGATGTGTGCCGACCGCCTGACAAAAATCGGGCTTCTGATCAAAACCAGACGGCTAGAACGCCGAGTCCGTCAGAAGGATCTTGCAGCTCAATCCGGCCTATCCATCACCACGCTGAGCAAAATCGAAGCAGGTACGCCTACCGTGGAAATGCGCAGCTATATGACCGCACTGTGGCATCTCGGCCTGCTTGAGGATGTCTTCAAAGAAATCCCAGAGACCTCCCCCGCGCCCTACACCACCGAGCATCGAGTGCGGCTCAAGCGTATCTCAGAGGATGATTTCTAATGCCTTTACTGTACATCTATATCCAGCAACCCGGATCGCTTGAGGTCACCACGCTCGGGCGCCTTACCGTGGAGAAGGGTGTGGGTGAATTCGTCTACAGCCCTCTCTATTACAAGGCAGGGGGCTGGGTGCCTGATCCACTGCACTACCCTCTGCGCGCGGAGCCCTACACCAACATCACCAAGAACGGCGGTCTTCCTGGCTTCATCAGGGATGCAGCACCGGATGGTTGGGGCGAGCGGCTGGTCATCCGCGAGCACGGCGGCGAGCTGGACGCAATCAGTTACCTGCAGAAGTCGCCCAACCATGATCGCGCCGGCAGCCTGATGGTGGGCAGCAGCAAAGTGCCACCTGAAGGTATCGGCCAGGCAGGTCTGGGCACACTCACTCAACTGGATGCGTTCATCCAGTTTGCAGACGGAGTCCAGGGCGGCTTCCCACCTGGCACGGATAGAGCGACCAAGGCTACGTTGCAGCAACGCTCCTCGCTCGGTGGTGCGCGCCCCAAATGTACCTTGGTCGAGGCAGGCAGACTTATCCTGGCCAAACCTCGAGATCGCCACGACAACTACGACATCCCTTCGCTTGAGTATGCGTGCATGGTATTCGCCGCCAGCAAAGGCTTGAATGTTGCCAACGTTCGCTTGCACAAAGGGCGGGTCAACACATTGCTGGTCGACCGTTTTGACAGAGCGCCGGCAGCTAACGGCCAATACGCACGCGTTCCGATGCTAAGCGGCTTGACCTTGCTTGACAGCAACTGGCTCGGGCAGGGGGATTGGAAGAAATGGCATTACGGGGTGCTGGTAGACGAAATGAACCGCCGTGGCGTGCCGGAAGCGGACCGCCAGGAGCTGTACAAGCGGATCTGTTTCAACATTCTTGTCGGTAACGATGATGACCATCCAAAGAATGTCGCCGTGCTGTTTACGAACGGCTGCTGGCGACTGTCGCCGATGTATGACGTAGTGCCGACTACCGAGGGAGCCCCGCCTTCACGGCTGGCAATGGCTATCGGGAGTTATGGGCATGAAATTTCACGACGAAACCTGTTGAGCCAAGTTGAACACTATGGGCTCTCCCAGGCGCAGGCCATTGAGGTAATTGATGAAGTGGCAAGCTGGGCACCGGATCTCGAGGAGCATTATCGTAGCAGCCTCGAAGTGCCGGAGCGGGACCTTGCCATAATGGCCATGGGTGCAGGCAACCTGCTTGAATGACCTGCAGGCACAGTATTCGATTGTGGACCGGGGGGGAAACTGGATAAGGGAGAGGCCCCGCCCACGCCGACAAGGGGCAGAAGTGTGCCCGACATGGAACAAGCCAGTCACGTGGTCGAGGGCGAGGCCGTAGATGAGTATAGGGCCGGTTGGCGGAGACGCCAAACCCTCTCGAAGCGCTTCAATTCAGGCTTAGCTTAATCAGGAGCCGCCAAGCGGCTCCGATACCTAGCGTCAGGCAGTGACGGCGTTGTCCGCCTGCGCTTGCGGTGCGTCTAGCAGGTTGTGCAAGGTATTGAGGAACAGATCAAAGCTCATGATCCCGTTACCGACGGTCGACAACAGTGTTTGGCCGCTCTCGTCCTTGATAACGACCAACTCTGTCCACTGATTGAGATCGACATTGCCCAGGCTGTTCAACGAGACCTTGCGGCCATCGATCTCGAGCGAGTCACGAGTGACGGTAAGGGCCCTGGTGGTGGCGTTAAAGAAGTCGCCACTGATCCGCTTGCCCCATACCTGTTTGGTGTCGAGATAGTTGAACTGCACCCCGCCACCATTTTGAAGCGTGGCGTATACCGCTGGCAGCCGTTCGTTCAGATGCTGGTCGCGCACCTGTTCGATAAAGGCGAACAGGCCCTTGAGGTGCGGATTGACCCGGCGGAAAGGCTCGCTTGCGTTGCGCCGATAAGCCAGGTTGTTGGTGAGGCCTGCGAAGGCTGTCTGGCCAGAGGCGAACAGGTACAAGTCATTCATCTCGCTGAAAGGCACGTAGTCACGTTCGCTGCCGATGATCTGGCAGATGCCTTTTTCGTAGACCTCGTAACGCGCTTTGCGCAGCTTTGTCTGCCACAGGGCCAGGGCAAACATGCTCAGCCCGAGCACAGCCAGCAAGGCGACGGTGAAGTAGAAGATTTGCTTGGGTCCGTTGAATTGCAGGTCGCTGGCGACACTCAGGTAGCCGACGAAAGCGGCCAAGCCGAAGAAGATGCTGCCCAAGATGAGCATGCTGATGATCAGCGCCTTGCCGTAGCCATAGGTGCCCAGCAGGTTACCGGTGGCTATAGGTGGGGTTGATTGCATGATGGAGCCTCCTTGCGTGTGAAATGACATCATGTCGATGATGGCAGTAAGACATGTCCTGTTAGCAATGGTTCACGGGGAAGTGGGGTCCGCTCGGTACGCACGCTTGCAGAGGCGCTCAACAATCTTGCCGGGTCTTAAATCCAACATAACGCGTCTTAAACCCCCTGATCCGGTCCTAATACACAAAATTCCAGGGTTACCAGCAAATCAACGCCCTTCACACCGACTTTAGTCGTAGTATCTCTTTCAAGGCAGGGAGATGCCCGGGCTAGAGCTTCTGTTGATGAAAGGTGCCTCTCAGAAAGGTGCTAAACCAGGCGTTATTCGCCTTAGTAGGCGTTGACATTACCGCCTGCGCTTGCTAAAAAATCGCCACAGTTGTACGACAACACATAACAAAAACAACAATCAGTGGACACTCTCCCATGTCGACCCCCATCGCGCTACACCCCAGCCTCTCGCCGCCCCTCATTCCAGCATGCACGGCCACCTAGTGCCGTAACCCTGTTTCACCCTACCCGGCCTTGACCGGCCCGTACCCACCCGCCCCTGCCGCAGGCCGCTTGCGCGTGCCCGGTGGACGGGCTGCCACACCCTTTTGCGGAGCACAACAATAATGAAAATCTGCCAGACCCTTCCCTTTGCCCTGCTGGGCGCCGGCATGATCGGGAGCTTGCCGGGCACCAGCGTGGCCGCAGGCTTCATCGAGGATTCAAAAGCCACGCTTGGCCTGCGCAACTTCTATATCAACCGCAACTTCACCAACCCCAGCAACCCGCAGAGCAAGGCTGAGGAGTGGACGCAGAGCTTCATCCTCGATGCACGCTCAGGCTTCACCGAGGGGCCGATCGGTTTCGGCGTGGATGTGTTGGGAATGTGGTCGGTGAAGCTCGATGGCGGTGGCGGCACCTATGGCACCGCCCTGCTGCCGCGCCATGACGATGGGCAGCCGGCTGATGACTTCGGGCGCCTGGCGGTGGCGGGCAAGGCGCGGATTTCCAAGACTGAACTGAAGGTCGGCGAGTGGATGCCGGTGCTGCCGATCCTGCGTTCCGACGATGGCCGCTCGCTGCCACAGACCTTCCGCGGTGGGCAGGTCACCTCTAACGAAATCGCCGGGCTGACGCTGTACGGCGGGCAGTTCCGCGGCAACAGCCCGCGCAACGACGCCAGCATGGACGACATGAGCTACGGCGGCGGCCTGTCGGACCGTTTCAACTTCATCGGTGGCGAATACAAGTTCAACCAGGACCGCACGCTGGTCGGGCTGTGGAACGCAGTGCTCAAAGACGTCTATGAGCAGCAGTACCTGCAACTGAGCCACAGCCAGCCGGTCGGCAGCTGGACCTTCGGCGCCAACCTCGGTTACTTCCACGGTGGCGAAGACGGCTCCGAAAAGGCTGGGCAACTGGACAACAAGACGTATTCGGGGATGTTCTCGGCCAAGTATGGCGGCAACACGTTCTGGGTGGGCCTGCAGAAGGTCGATGGCGATACCTGGATGCGGGTCAACGGTACCAGCGGCGGCACCTTGGCCAACGACAGCTACAACTCCAGTTTCGACAATGCCAACGAGCGCTCCTGGCAGGTGCGTCATGACTTCAACTTCGTCACCGTTGGGGTGCCGGGGCTGACGCTGATGAACCGCTACATCAGCGGGCAGGACGTGCATACCGGGGCGGTGACCGACGGCAAGGAGTGGGTGCGGGAAACGGAGCTGGCCTATGTGATCCAGAGCGGGGCGTTCAAGGATTTGAGCGTCAAATGGCGCAACTCGTCGATTCGGCGCGACTACAGCAACAACGAATTCGATGAGAACCGGTTGATCTTCAATTACCCGCTGTCGCTGTTGTAACCCGGGCTAACGCGTTTCCTGTGGCAACGGCCTTGTGTGGCAATTGCCTTGTGTAGGAGCGGCCTTGTGTCGCGAAAGGGCTGCGCAGCGGCCCCCGGCAATGGGGCCGCCTGCGAAGTTCTGGGGCCGCTGCGCGCCCCTTTCGCGACACAAGGCCGCTCCTACAGTTGACCACCAAACCAGGCGAAAGCCGCACACGCCTCATTGACAACTGCCAACCCCACTGCCAATAATCAACACAGTCATACGACAACCTACAACAATTAACAAATAGAGCCGGCCATGACCACTACCCCCCTCAATCGCCTGCTGCTCACCGGAGCCGCAGGCGGCCTGGGCAAGGTCCTTCGCGAACGCCTGCAAGGCTACGCCGAGGTCCTGCGCCTTTCCGATATCAGCCCGATGGCACCTGCCGCGGGTGCGCATGAAGAGGTCGTGACCTGCGACCTGGCCGACAAGGCCGCCGTCCACGCACTGGTAGAAGGCGTAGACGCCATCCTCCATTTCGGCGGCGTATCCACCGAGCACTCCTTCGAGGACATCCTCGGCCCCAACATCTGCGGTGTGTTCCACGTTTACGAGGCGGCGCGCAAGCATGGGGTCAAGCGCATCATCTTCGCCAGCTCCAACCACACCATCGGTTTCTACCGCCAGGACGAGCGCATCGACGCTCACGCTCCACGCCGGCCCGACAGCTACTACGGGTTGTCCAAATGCTACGGCGAGGATATGGCCAGCTTTTACTTCGACCGCTATGGCATCGAGACCGTCAGCATCCGCATTGGCTCGTCCTTCCCCCAGCCACAGAACCCACGCATGTTGTGCACCTGGCTGAGCTACGACGACCTGGTCCAGCTCATCGAACGTGGGCTGAACACCCCTAACGTGGGCCACACCATTGTCTACGGTGCCTCCGACAACCGCACCGTATGGTGGGACAACCGCTATGCCGCGCACCTGGGCTACGAGCCTAAAGACACCTCCGAGGTGTTTCGCGAAGTGGTAGAGGCCCAGCCGGCACCTGCCGCCGATGACCCGAGCATGGTCTATCAGGGCGGCGCCTTCGCCGTAGCCGGACCGTTCAACTGACACCCAGTGCTCCAGGAGGCCCGGCCATGAACTGCGAACTGATCGTCGACGCCCGCAACGGCACCGGCGAAAGCCCCGTGTGGCACCCCACCGAACACGCCCTGTACTGGGTCGACATTCCCGCACGCCAGCTGCATCGCTGGCAGCCCGATGGTGCCCATCAGACCTGGCAAGGCGACGAGATGCTCGCCTGCATCGCGCGCACTGAGCGGGGCTGGATCGCCGGCATGGAAAGCGGCATCTTCCAGCTTGAAACCAGGGCCGATGGCAGCCTTGCCAGCCACTTGCTCAGCGCCGTCGACCATGCACAGAGCGGCATGCGTTTCAACGATGGGCGCTGTGATCGCCAGGGCCGCTTCTGGGCCGGCACCATGTTGATGGACATGCAGCAAGGCGCCACGGTCGGCGCGCTGTACCGGCATGACGGCGAGGGCCAGTTACACCTGCAGCAGGACGGCATGATCGTGCCCAATGGCCTGGCCTTCAGCCCCGACGGCACACGCATGTACCTGTCGGACTCGCACCCCGACGTGCAGAAGATCTGGGTGTTCGACTACGACATCGACAGTGGCATACCCCACAACAAGCGGCTGTTCGTCGACATGCGCGCCTTCCCCGGTCGCCCGGACGGCGCTGCCATCGACCAGGACGGCTGCTACTGGATCTGCGGCAACGATGCCGGTCAGATCCACCGGTTCACGCCGGATGGCCGCCTTGACCGCTCACTCAACGTGCCGGTGAAAAAGCCGGCGATGTGCGCCTTCGGCGGCGCCAACCTGGACACCCTGTTCGTCACCTCGATCCGCCCCGCAGGCATCGACCTCTGCGACCAGCCGCTGGCTGGTGGGGTATTTGCCTTCGAACTCGGCGTCAAAGGCCTGGAGGAACCTGCCTGCCGGGGCTGAACACCCGTACTGCCAACCACACTCGTACGCCCGAAACCGGATAATAAAAACCACGGAGTTTCATCATGACTTTCAAACGCAAGCTGCTTCTTGCTGCACTCCCGTTCGCCTTCAGCCTCTCCCTGCCAGCCCACGCGCTGGACATCAAGTTCGCCGAGATCCACCCGGCCGGTTACCCGACCGTGGTCGCCGAGCAGAACATGGGCAAGAAGATCGAAGCCGCCAGCAATGGCGAAATCACCTTCAAGATGTTCCCCGGCGGCGTCCTGGGCTCGGAAAAGGAAGTCATCGAGCAGGCGCAGATCGGTGCCGTGCAAATGACCCGCGTCAGCCTGGGGATCGTCGGCCCGGTGGTGCCGGACGTGAACGTGTTCAACATGCCGTTCGTGTTCCGCGACCATGACCACATGCGCAAGATCATCGACGGCGATATCGGCCAGGAGATCCTCGACAAGATCACCAACTCCGAATTCAACCTGGTGGCCCTGGCGTGGATGGACGGCGGCTCGCGCAGCATCTACACCAAGAAGCCGGTGCGCAGCCTGGAAGACCTCAAGGGCATGAAGATCCGCGTGCAGGGCAACCCGCTGTTCATCGACATGATGAACGCCATGGGCGGCAACGGCATCGCCATGGACACCGGCGAGATCTTCAGCGCCCTGCAGACCGGCGTGATCGATGGCGCCGAAAACAACCCGCCAACCCTGCTCGAGCACAACCACTACCAGAGCGCCAAGTACTTCACCCTCACTGGCCATCTGATCCTGCCGGAGCCGGTGGTGATGTCCAAGACCACCTGGAACAAGCTCACGCCTGAACAGCAGGCGCTGGTGAAGAAGGTCGCGCGCGAAGCGCAGATGGAAGAGCGCGCGCTGTGGGATGCCAAGACTGCCGCCAGCGAAGAGAAACTCAAGGCCGCGGGCGTGGAGTTCATCAGCGTCGACAAGAAACCGTTCTTCGAGGCTACCGCTTCGGTACGCGAGAAGTACGGTGCGCCGTACGCAGACCTGATGAAGCGTATCGACGCCGTCCAGTAATACCGGCCCCCTTCCAAGTTTGACCGCGGCAGTGCGGCGCCCGCCGCCCTGCCGCTTTGGTGATGCCTATGAAATCGCTTTTCCTGAGCGTGAACGACACGCTCTACCGCAGCTGCATCTGGGTCGCCGGCCTGTCGATCCTGGCCATGTCGCTGATCATTCCCTGGGGCATCTTTGCACGCTACGTGCTGGGTACCGGCTCCAGCTGGCCTGAGCCAGTGTCGATCCTGCTGATGGTGGTGTTCACCTTCGTCGGTGCCGCCGCCAGCTACCGGGCCGGCGCGCACATGGCGGTAGGGATGATCACCGACCGCCTGCCACCGCTGCAGCGCCAGCTGGTTGCACTGCTGGTGCAGGTGCTGATGATCCTGGTGTGCGTGTTCATGACCTACTACGGCATCAAGCTGTGCATCACCACGTGGAACCAGTCGCTGGCCTCTTTGCCTGGGGTACGGGTGGGCATGACCTACGCGCCGATCCCGGTCGGTGGTCTGCTGACCTTGATTTTTGTACTGGAAAAACTCCTGCTGGGCGATCAGAGCAACCGCAAGGTGGTTCGTTACGATCTGGCGGAAGAAAACGAAGGAGCTGCGTAAATGGATGCGTTCATTCTGTTGGGCAGTTTCATCGTGCTCATCCTGATCGGCATGCCGGTGGCCTTCGCCCTGGGCCTGTCGGCGCTGATCGGCGCCTGGTGGATCGATATCCCGCTGCAGGCGATGATGATTCAGATCGCCAGTGGGGTTAACAAGTTTTCACTGCTGGCCATTCCGTTCTTCGTGCTGGCTGGCGCAATCATGGCCGAAGGTGGCATGTCACGGCGGTTGGTGGCCTTCGCCGGAGTGCTGGTGGGCTTCGTACGGGGCGGTTTGTCGCTGGTCAATATCATGGCCTCGACCTTCTTCGGCGCCATTTCCGGCTCGTCGGTGGCTGACACCGCGTCTGTAGGCTCGGTACTGATCCCCGAGATGGAGCGCAAGGGCTACCCGCGCGAGTTCTCCACGGCAGTGACCGTCAGCGGCTCGGTGCAGGCACTGCTCACCCCGCCCAGCCACAACTCGGTGCTGTACTCGCTGGCGGCGGGCGGCACAGTGTCGATCGGCTCGCTGTTCATCGCGGGGATCATGCCCGGCTTGCTGCTGAGCGCGGTGATGATGGGCCTGTGCCTGATCTTCGCCAAGAAGCGCAACTACCCCAAAGGTGAAGTGATCCCGCTGCGCCAGGCTCTGAAAATCGCCGGCGAAGCACTGTGGGGCCTGATGGCGATGGTCATCATCCTCGGCGGTATTCTCTCGGGCGTGTTCACCGCCACCGAATCAGCGGCCGTGGCAGTGGTCTGGTCGTTCTTCGTGACCATGTTCATCTACCGCGACTACAAGTGGCGCGACTTGCCCAAGCTGATGCACCGCACCGTGCGCACCATCTCGATCGTGATGATCCTGATCGGCTTTGCCGCAAGCTTCGGCTACGTGATGACGCTGATGCAGATCCCGTCGAAGATCACCACAGTGTTCCTGACCCTGTCGGACAACCGCTACGTGATCCTGATGTGCATCAACTTCATGCTGTTGCTGCTGGGCACGGTGATGGACATGGCGCCGCTGATCCTGATCCTGACGCCGATCCTGCTGCCCGTGATCACCGGCATCGGTGTGGACCCGGTGCACTTCGGCATGATCATGCTGGTGAACCTGGGCATCGGGTTGATCACGCCACCGGTAGGTGCGGTGCTGTTCGTCGGCTCGGCCATCGGCAAGGTGAGCATCGAATCGACGGTGAAGGCGCTGCTGCCGTTCTACATTGCGCTGTTCCTGGTGCTCATCGCGGTCACCTATATCCCGGCCATCTCGCTGTGGCTGCCGAGCGTCGTGCTGTAACGGCGCTCATCCGGGGCCGCTGGGCGGCCCATCGCCGGCAAGCCGGCTCCCACTGGGACAACGCCGATCTGAAGGCCAATGCAAAACCAGTGGGAGCTGGCTTGCCAGCGATGGGCTGCGCAACAGCCTCCTGAACACACCTGCAAATGGATCATGCACATGGCTGTCGCTGCTTCTGTCTCCCTTTTCCCGCGCAAGCTGGCGGTCGCGCTACTGGCGCTGCTGGCCTGCTCGTTCGCCGGCAACCACATTGCCGCGCGCATCGCCTTCGATGACGACACCGGCGTGCTGTTGGCCATCCTCTGTCGTTCCGGCATCACCTTCCTGGTGCTGGCCAGCCTGGTGCTGTGGCAGCGCCAACCGCTGAGCCTGCCGGCTGGCACGCGGCACTGGCAACTGCTGTTGGGCCTGTTGATCGCTACCCAGAGCCTGTGCCTGTACTCGGCCGTGGCGCGCATTCCGGTTGCCTTGGCGCTGCTGGTAGGCAACACCTTTCCGATGCTGCTGGCGCTGCTCACCTGGGCGCTGGGCGGCGCTCGCCCGACCGGCCGCACCGTGCTGTTCATGGGGCTGATCCTGTGTGGCCTGGTGCTGGCGCTGGATGTACCTGGGCGCCTGGCCGATAACGGTGAGGCCAACCCGCACTGGCTACTGGGCGTGGGCCTTTCGTTCTGCGCCGCCTGCGTGTTCGCCTGCGCGTTGTGGATCACCGACCACAAACTGGCTGCCGTTCGCGGCCCGGTGCGCAGCTTGCTGACCCTGCTGATCGTGTTCGCCAGCATGCTGGTGGCGGGGGCCAGCGGGGTGATGCCCTCGGGGTTGTCGCTGCCGGCCAGCGCCAGCGGCTGGACGGCCTTGGCCAGCCTGGTGGTGCTGTATGGCGTGGCCTTCACCTTGCTGTTCGTCTGTGTGCCACGGCTGAACATGGCGCAGAACGCGCCAGTGATGAATATCGAGCCCATCGCCACGTTGCTGCTGGGCTGGGCGTTGCTGGATCAGCGCCTGGGCACCTGGCAATTGGTCGGCGCCGCCGTGGTGGTGTGCGGCATCGTGCTGCTGACCTATCGTCGGGCCAGCTGACCCGCTTTGTGAAAGGAGCCGCTGATGGCTGTCACCGAACTGCAGCTGCAAGACCGCCTGACCCGCCTGACCCTGGCGCCCGAGCTGGGCGCCAGCCTGATCAACTGGGAGGTGAAGGCGACCGGGCAGGCGCTGTTGCGCCATACCGATCAGGCAGCGCTGGCCAGCGGTACACCGCGCCAGCTGGGGTGCTACCCGTTGGCGCCCTGGTCCAACCGTATTGCCGAGGGTGGTTTTGCAAGGCCCGAGGGTTGGCTGGCCCTGGCGCCCAACACCGCACACGACCCGTATCCGATCCATGGCACCGCCTGGCAGCAGGCCTGGCAGGTGGCTCATCACAGTGAGCGAAGTGCAAGGCTGACGCTCCAGAGCAGCGTGCCGTTCGCCTACCGGGCGGTACTGGATGTGCATTTGCATGAAGGCCGCCTGAGGCTTGACCTGCAGGTAACGCATCTGGATGAGCCCGCTACCTGGTATGGACTGGGGTTGCATCCTTACTTCCCGCGCTACCCTGACACCCGCCTGCAGGCAGCAGCGCAGCACGTGTGGCTGGCCGAAGAGGGGCGGTTGCCGTCGTACACGGCAGCGGTGCCTCAAGACTGGCGCTTCGATGCGCCGGCCAGCCTGCCGGGCACCGTGGTCGACCATGCGTTCGGCGGGTGGGCCGGGGACTGCGTGATCGAGCAACCCGGGGCCGGTTATCGGCTGGTATGCAGCGCCGACGGCGCCGAGCATTTCTTGCTGTTCTGCCCCCAGGACAAGCCGTTCTTCTGCTTTGAACCGGTCAGCCATCCAATCAATGCCCATCACCTGCCGGGGCAACCGGGTTTGCGCTTGTTGCGCCAGGGTGAAGAAATGAGCCTGGGGTTCAGCCTGGAGTACCAGGCGATCCAGACGGTTGTCAGCGAGCAACCGCAACCGGGCGAACCGAAGGCAGGATGACTTCAGTCCAGCCCTTGGGCCCGCAGCTCATGCGCCAGCAGGTCGACGAACATGCGCACCTTGGCCGAGCCGTGCTTGCTTTCGCGGTGCAGCACATGGATCGGCCATGGGGCTTCCTCATAGTCGGCCAGTAGCACCTGTAACTGCCCGCTGGCGATCTCGTCCACCACCTGATAGGACAGCAACCGAGCAATCCCCAGCCCGCCCACCGCCGCTGCGATCGCACCGTCGTTGCTGGTCACGGTGAGCCTGGGCTTGATGCGCACCAGGGTCGGTTCGTCCGTCACGCCGAAGCGCCAACCGGCACGCGGCGAGAGGTTGGTGGTGGCGATCACCGCATGCGCCGGCAAGTCCGAGGGGTGCTGCGGCACACCGTGGCGCGCCAGGTATTCAGGCGAGGCGCAGAGCATGCGCCTGACCCTGCCTACGCGCAGGGCCTTGAGGCCGGAGTCGGGCAGCGGACCGATACGCACCGCAACGTCCATGCCCTCCTCGACCATGTTGACGATGCGGTCGAGGAAGTAGGCGGATACGTCCACCTCGGGGTACTGCTGCAGATAACGCACGATGCTCGGCATGACGAATTTCTTGCCGAACAGAATGGGCGCGGTGACGGCCAGTTCGCCTTTGGGCGTGGCGTTGATGCCGGCGGCGGCCTCGTTGGCCTCAGAGATGCTGGCGAGGATGTGACGGGTGTCCTCCAGATAGCGGCCACCCGCCTGGGTCAGGCGCACGCTGCGCGTGGTACGTAGCAGCAGTTTGACGCCGAGCATGTCCTCAAGCGCGCTGACCGCGCGGGTTACTGCAGCGGGCGAGATGTCCAGACGGCGGGCGGCAGCAGCGAAGCTTTCCAGCTCGCCTACCGCGACGAACACCTTCATCAGGTGGATCTGGTCCATGCCGGCTCCTGAGTATCGTGGGTAGAGATTATCTGCTATCTGCAGGCAGCATCAAATATCCAGTACCAGCGCCTGCCCGCCCTCCTGCGCTTTGCCCGGCACCGCGCAGCAGATCAGCACTGTCCCCGCTTCCGGCATCTGGGCAGGCGGGTTCGGGTAATGCACCTGCCCGCTCACCACCTTGGTCTTGCAGGTGCCGCACGAACCGCCCCGGCAGCTGAAGTCCGGCGACAACCCACGGGCTTCGGCAAGTTCGAGCAAGGTACCACCGCCCGGTGCCCAGCGCGCCTCCTTAGCCGAGCTGGCAAAGTACACAGGCACTGGCTCGCTGGCAGCCGGTGGCTGCTGCAGCGTCGGCTGGTCGTCATCGGTATGACGCCTGAGCGTCGACGGGCCGAAGGCTTCTGCATGAATGCGCTTGTCCGGCACATGTATGGCGCGTAACCCTTCATACAGGTCCTGGGTAAAGCTGGCCGGCCCACACAGGTAGAAGTCATAGTCATCCAGCGCCAGCTTCGCTTTCACCTGCTCGATCGCCAGGCGCCCGGCATGTTCATAGTCGCGTCCTGGCACTGCGTCGTCCTCCGGCTGGCTTAGGGAGCGATGCACACTCAACAGGCCACCTGCCTGCTCGGACAACGCGGCCAGTTCCTGCTGAAATGGCAAGTCAGCGAGGCGGCGGGCGCCGTGGAACAGGTGAATTCGCCGCGTCTGCTGCCGGGCCAGCTGCTCGCGCAACATGGCGATCAGCGGGGTAATACCTACGCCTGCACCAATCAGCACGATGGGCCTTGTACTGTCGCCGTCCAGGGTAAAACTGCCCATGGGCAGCCGCACGTCGAGCAGGTCGCCCACGCCGACCTGTTCGTGCAAATACCGCGAAGCCGCACCCTGGGCCTTGACGCTGATGCGCAGGTGGCCGTCCGATGGCGCGCAGGACAGGCTGTAGGTGCGAATCAACGGCGTGTCGCCACCCAGCGGGAGCCGCACAGGGATGTGCTGGCCTGGAGCAAAGGTTACCGGCACATCGGCCGCCAGGTAGAACGAGCGGATGTCCTGGCTCTCCTGCACCACCCGCTCAACACGCCAGGCCAGCCATTGGCGCTGCCGCTCGCGCTGCTGCCGGCGCTGCTCGACCTCGGCCCAGGTCCCGGTCATCAGGCTGGTCGGTGCGTATTCCTCAAAGGCCCAGCGTAGCGACACGCCAGCCCGGCGCAGCACGATGTGTTCGACCTGAAGCGTCCATAGCCGCTCGGCGCCGGCGAAGTCTTTGATCAGTGGGCTGTCGAGCAAAATCTCGGTGCGCCCCGACACTTGCAGCACGTTGCCGTTGCTGAAATCGACGAACAACAACCCTGCCTGCGGATTTTCCAACAGGTTGCCGAGGGTATTGAAGTGCAAGTTGCCGGCATAGTCGGGGATGGTCAGGCGGTTGCCGTCGACCTTGACGAACCCGGCCCGGCCGCCGCGGTGCGAGACATCCACAGCGCGATGGCCGTCTTGGTGGTCAATGTAGCTGGCGACAAAGAAGGTGTCTGCCTGCTCGATCATCGTCACTGCGTGGGTATCCAGTACGCTGGAGTCCAGCCTGCCCTGCGGCGGCTCATCGACACGCGTGTAAGCGCGCAACTGGATGTACTGGGGACAATTGCCGAAGGCATGCTCCACCGTCACCGCCAGCGGGCCACCACCCCCTTGCTGGATAAGCCCGTTGATGCGGTTGCGCCGGCGGCTGTGCAACTCGATGCCGAGCAAGCCGACAGCACCACCTGCGCCCAGGCCTGGCGTTGCCGGGTCGTCGCTGGCGAGATGGGTGTCGATCAGCAATTGCCGTGGGTCGGGCGAGCTGACGAAGCCTTCAGGGCCTTCAAGCAACGTCGCCCAGGGTTTACCGTGGGCGTCTACGGCGCCAGCGACCAGGAAAGGCAGTTGCCGGTAAAACTCGCGGTGCTGGTCGGGCATGTAGTCACGAATGACCTTCTGCCCGAACGCCTCCATGCGCTGCGCCACACCGGCCTGCTCCTGCAGCCGTTTTTCGCCAACGTGCCAGGGCGAGGGTCGAGGGTCAGGGGTTTGTTGCATGGCGGCGTTCCTCGGTTGGGTTGCGGCTCAGACGTTGGCTTGCAGGCCCACGGCGGTACGTGGCATGGCAACGAAACCGGGCAGCGCTTCGATGCGTGCCAGCCAGGCGCGTACGTTGGGGTACGGCTCCAGCGAGACGTTGCCCTCAGGGGCGTGGGCGATGTAGGAGTAGTTGGCCACATCAGCGATGGTCGGCTGGTCGCCCACCAGGAATGGCGACTCGGCCAGTTCGCGGTCCATCACCTTGAGCAAGGCGTGGGCGCGACCGATGACTTCGTCGGTATTGAATGAGGCGCCAAACACGGTAACCAGACGGGCAGCGGCCGGGCCGAAGGCGAGCGGCCCTGCGGCGGTGGACAACCAGCGTTGCACACGGGCGGCGGTGACCGGGTCTTGGGGCAGCCAATGGCCGGCTTTGTCGTACGTGCTGGCCAGGTAGACGAGGATGGCGTTGGAGTCGGCAATGACAGTACCGTTGTCATCGATCACCGGCACCTGGCCGAGGGGGTTGAGGGCGAGGAATTCCGGCTGCTTGTGCGCGCCCTTGGCCAGGTCCACGAACACCAGTTCGGTGGGCAGGCCCAGCAGCGACAACATCAGCTCGATGCGATGGGCATGGCCGGACTTGGGGAAGTTGTAGAGTTTGATCATGGTCTGTGCTCCAGGGTCGGCACCGGCGTGGTGCTGGTGGAGCACATGCTGCGCTGAATCGCTGAGTTGCAGAATCAGTGCTGGGGGAAGATCATAATTTCGCGATGCGAAATAATCGCTGGGTACCCAAGGCCCGTGGGCGGGGCAGACCCAAAAGGGCCCCGCCCCATCGGGTCAGTGGCGCTGCTGCTTCTGATACCGATACAAGCCCTTCGCCGCTGCGACCACATGTGGCACGCAGGCCTGCAGCTCATCGAAACTCATGGTATCGAGCAGCTCGAAGTTATCCTCCAGCCCGTGCAGCGAAATAGCCTTGAGCAATTGATCCTGCTCGGGCGGAAGGTCGCCCCATTGTGCAATCTGGGTAGCGCGCATGTAGCCAAAGCACCACTCTTCCATGATGATCGCCGGCCCTTCCTCGCTTTCACTTTCTTCGAACACCGGCTCGAAGCCGTCGACGTTCTGCGCAAGCTGTTCCGCCACCTGGTGGGCATAGCGCAGCATCAGTGCCGTATAGGCTTCTTCATGGGCAGGCTTCTTGAACTTCGGCACCTTGCCACCGGCGACCGCAGGCAACCACTGCTCAGGGTTGACCCGCGACGGCGAGCTGGCCAGGCCGGTGAAAAAGCCGTTGAGCTCGGCAAGGTTGAGTACCGAATAGTCGTTGCCGTAAGTGATCAGCAGGTCTTCCAGGCGGTGGAGTTCTTTTTCGCTGAGGGGGGGGAGCATGGTTGCACATCCTGAAAAGCAAAAGTGTGTGCACCCTATCACAGCGACGGGTCAAGGGCTGCCCACAGCCACAGAGCTGCGGGCAGTTACCCTATTGGGGTAGCCAGGTGCACAGCGACGACTGTTGCCCCGTGCCGAGTAGCAGCCACAACAATATTCGACACTTGCGCGGGCAGAGTTGTCCGGCCATGTGTACGCCTTTGGACTGCAAGTCGATCTCGGCACCCGCAAAACCATAGGTGGCCCGAGCGGTGGTACCACTTCCGGTGCGGGTAGCGACAATCACCGGCAGGTTCGCCGCCAGCTCACCCAACACATCGGACCAGGCGCTGGAAACGTGCCCGGCACCAAACCCGGATATGACCAGCCCCTCGAAGCCAAAGGCCGCAACAGCCTGCAGCAAGGTTGTGTCTGCATCCAGGCAAGCTTCCAGCAGCGCAACCCGATGCCCGACGCGTTCGGGGAGCGGTAGCACCCTGCGCGGGCAAGGCGGTTGACGATAAACCGCCAAGCCTTCTACGAGTTCACCAACGGGGCCACTGCCAGGCGACTCGAACGCGTCCATCGACAGGCTGGCAGTCTTGCGTACCCGTGTTGCGCAGTGGATCTGGTCGTTGATCACTACCAGCGCACCTCTTCCCCTGCTAGCGTGAGCCAGAGCTACCTGCGTCGCCGCCAGCAGATTGGCCGGCCCATCGCTCCCCGGCTGGCTGGGCGGGCGCATTGCACCGGTAAGCACCAGCGGTGCGTCGAAAGGCCAGAGCAGGTTGAAGAAGTACGCCGTCTCCTCCAGCGTATCGGTCCCCTGAGTGAGTATCACTGCCTGCGAGCCACCTTCGATTTCAGCGCGAGCCCAGGCCAGCACATCCAGAAGCATCACGAAACTCAGTGAGGCACTAGGGACCAGACACAGCGTGGCCACTTCAAGGTGCGCCATCTCGCGCAAGTGGGGTAACGAGGCCAATTGCCTCTCACAGTCGAGACTTGGCGTCACCCCCCGCCCTGATGCACCAGCCTGCATGCTGGCTGTTCCTCCCAGGCTGGCAATCGACAAGCGAGGCAAATTTTCAACTTCCGTCATACGCCAACTCCCGTAACAAGCCCGACCAGCGGCACGATACCTAATGTACTGATGGCCATGGATAGAACGTTACCGATATAGCCATGCATATGGCTCGGTAACCGTTGGCTGATGGCCACAGCCAACGGCGGTGCGATCAGCGCGCCCAATACTGCGCTGAGCATGACCACCTGCCAGCTACCGCCATGGGTCAGCACCGCGGCAGGAACAACCGACACAATGGGAATGTAGGTGGGATACCAGCCACGTGCTTGCCACTGACGACGCCAGATCACTACACCAACCAGTGAAAACACCCCCTGCCCGGCCACCAGCTGAACAACCAGTTGCGAGCCATAGGCGGGTGCAGCGGGCGCTAGCATGTAGGCGGCCAGCACACCCAGCAAGAGCCCCAGACTGGCCAGTTCATTTCCGAAAAATGGCCCTTCGCTGAAATCGGCCAAAACTCGCCTGAGTGACCAGACCACGCCATAGTCCGGGTTTGGCGCAACAGCCTGCAACGTCTCGGGCCTGCGGCCGCCCTCGACCAGCGATGGAAAGCGCCTGCACAGCATGAAAGCCATCACGCTTGCTACAGCCATCCCGCTGACATTGCCGATCACGGCAGGCAACTGCAGGGGGTAGCACAGGTAATTGACCAGCAACAGGCTGGCTGGTGCTACCAGCAGTGCGCCCAACACCGCACCGGTGATCGTCACCTGCCAGCCGCCACCAAACAGCAGAACCATGGCAGCAGGCAGCGAGACGAAGGCGACGAAAGTGGGTTGCCAGGCGCCACTGGCCAAGGTCCAGCCCCACAAGGCATGACTGAGCAGCAAGCCAAGCAGCGAGCTGATGAAAACCCAGGGCCACAAGCCACTGCCATAACAGATGGCGAAGCCCTGGCAACGGTAGCCACGGATATAGGCCCAATGCGCCAGGCAAGCGCCGAGCAGCAAACCGAGGGCGGGTAGTTCATGCTTGTAAAAAGTGACTTCGCTGATGTCTGCGACTATCCAGCGCAGGCGGCTCAGTGGCTGATCCAGTGTCGCAGTCCACTGTGCATAATCCGGCCATTGACCAAGCACCAGGCTGGCAGCCAGCAATACTGTCAGGCTGGCCAGCATCAATGCTGGGATCAATTGCTGAGGCGAAATGAGTTTAACCTTCATTTCCGTCTCCTCAGCGTGGCATCGGTGCATGCATGCGATAGCCGAGCGTGGCGTCGTAAAGATCTGTACGCCGGTCTCGCGGCAAATCGTTGAGGCTGTTCCAGATTGGCGCCGAACGGGCTGCGCTGAGATCGACATCGGCATAGAGGATGGTTTCGTGATCTGCGCTGGCCGTTTCACCGATGGGCCATCCGTTGGTCCCGGCGATCAGCGAACAACCCAGAAAACGGCCTCCCCGCTCGCTACCGATTCGGTTGGCGGCGGCGATATAGACATTGTTGACGTGTGCTGCCGTCATGGTGAGGTATGAAGCCATGCAACGTCCGGCAGCATCGAACAGCGGTGGTGGCGTCCATACCCAGTTGTTCAGGCTGCAGAGGATGTCGGCACCTTGCGCCGCCATCAGACGTGGGACCTCGGGAAACCAGATATCCCAACAGATCAACAAACCTATACGTCCGATGGGCGTTTCGAAGACAGGGAAGCCCAGGTCGCCAGGGGTGAACCACAGCTTTTCCTGATTCCACAGGTGGGCCTTGCGATAATGCCCAAGCATCCCTTCAGGCCCGAACAGCACTGCACTGTCATAGAGTTTCAGACCATCGCGTTCCGCGAAGCCTGCGGCCAGGTAGACCTGGTGTTCCTGCGCAAAGTCCGCCCACGCCTGCAGGCTGGGCCCGTCCTGTAACGTCTGGGCATGAGCATAGGCTTCGGCACGCGACTGAAAGGTATAACCGGTGTTTGCCAGTTCAGGCAGCACAATCAGGTTGGCACCTTCGCGAGCAGCTCGCCTGGCCAGGGCCAACCCGTGTTTCAGGTTGCCATCGCGATTGTCTAGCCCAACCTGAGGGTCGTACTGAATGACGGCGATTTTTACCGGGCTTATGGGGAGGCATAGTTCGGACATGGCGGCTTCCTTTTTTGGTTGTTGTGGAAGAGCGCCAGTAAAACGGGGTCAGGCTGGGGAGCGACAGTCAGCGCACTCCCACAGACCTGTGGGAAAAGCGAAGACCTCCGGTAAGACTTATCTACCTGATAGCCACGAATTCCATTACCTACAGCATCTGATAATGCGGGTAGTGATCAAAGGTGAAATCGATCATCCAAACAAAAGGTCTGGTGGTTTCGGGAAGCGCAGCCCAAGGTTGCGAGGTTGAAGGAGGCTCAATGGCCAGGTTGGCGGGGTGGTTGTATGACGATCCAATCGTCATGTTCTCGTGTTCTCCATGGGGCTTGAGAACCTGAATGGTGAATAGCGAGATCTGAGCGGTGGTGAATATATGCGCGCCAACGAGCGCAGGCCCTGCTCTGTAGAGCCTGATCGCCGGCAAGCTGTTCCCACGGGAATATCACTGGCCAAAGAGACCAGTGATATTCCCGTGGGAACAGCTTGCCGGCGATCGGGCCTTAAGGCTTACACCGCCAGCGCGCGCTCACGCAGCTCGCTGTTGAGGATGCGGTCGTTCTCGCTGTAGTCGACCGGGCAGTCGATCACGTGCACGCCCGGGGTCTTGATGCAGTGCTCGAGCAGCGGCAGCAAACCTTCGGCGCTTTCCACGCGGTGGCCATTGGCACCGTAGGCTTCGGCGTACTTGACGAAGTCCGGGTTGCCGTAGTCCAGGCCGAAATCGGTGAAGCCCATGTTGGCCTGCTTCCAGCGGATCATGCCGTAGCCATCGTCACGCAGGATCACCACGGTAACGTGCATGCCCAGACGGACTGCGGTTTCCAGCTCCTGGCTGTTCATCATGAAACCACCATCGCCACACACCGAGATCACCGGGCGGTCCGGGTACACCAGGTGCGCTGCCATGGCCGACGGCAGGCCGGCGCCCATGGTCGCCAGGGCGTTATCGAGCAGTACGGTGTTGGGCTTGTGGGCCTTGTAGTTGCGCGCGAACCAGATCTTGTAGATGCCGTTGTCCAGGGCGACGATACCTTCGGACGGCAGAACACGACGGATGTCGGCAACCAGGCGCTGAGGGTAGACCGGGAAGCGGTCATCGTCGCCGCCTTCGGCGATCTGGGCTTCGTTGGCTTCACGAATCGCCATGAGACGGGTGAAGTCCCAGTGCGAGGTGTCGCCCAGGCCTTCAGCGATCTGCCAGACGGCGTTGGCGATGTCGCCGATCACTTCTACCTGCGGGAAGTACACGGCGTCGACTTCGGCGGAACGGAAGTTGATATGGATGACTTCGGTGCCGCCACGGACCATGAAGAACGGCGGCTTCTCGATCACATCGTGGCCGATGTTGACGATCAGGTCAGCCGCTTCGATCGCACGGTGCACGAAATCACCGGACGACAGCGCAGCATTACCCAGGAAGCGCGGGCTGCGCTCGTCAACCACACCCTTGCCCAGCTGGGTGGTGACGAACGGGATACCGGTCTTATCGACCAGTTGCTTGAGGACCTTGGCGGTCATCTTGCGGTTGGCGCCGGCACCGATCACCAGGATAGGGCTGCGGGCGGTGCGCAGTTTCTCGATGGCAGCTTCGATAGCCACGTGCTCGGCCAGCGGACGGCGGTGCAGGCTGCGCGGGATCGGCATGGCATCGGTCTGCTCGGCGGCGATGTCTTCCGGCAGCTCCAGGTGCACGGCGCCCGGTTTTTCTTCTTCGGCCAGGCGGAACGCTTCACGCATGCGCGAAGGGATGTTGTCGGCCGAGGCGAACTGGTGGGTGTACTTGGTGATGGGGTCCATCATGCCGCACACATCGATGATCTGGAAGCGGCCCTGCTTGGACTTCTTGATCGGCTTCTGGCCGGTAATCATCATCATCGGCATGCCGCCCAGGTAGGCGTACGCACTGGCGGTTACCAGGTTGGTCGCGCCAGGGCCCAGGGTCGACAGGCTGACGCCGGTCTTGCCGGTCAGGCGGCCATAGGTGGCTGCCATGAAGCCCGCAGACTGCTCGTGGCGGGTCAGTACCAGCTTGATCTTCGACTTGCGCAGGGATTCCAGCAGGTCGAGGTTTTCCTCACCAGGAATGCCGAACACATACTCGACACCTTCGTTTTCCAGGCATTGCACAACGACATCGGCGGCCTTGGCCATCTTGCTTGTAACCTCAGTTGTATAGGACGGTGAAGGTCCAGAAATGCGCAGCACGGCACGCTGGCATCGCTATGTTCGGGCGCGAGGATGCCCCGAACCTAAGCCTTGACGCAGCTTGGGCAGGGCAAAGTCACGTAAACGAACAGGAATAATTGTCGCACCCTTCGGCGCGTTTGCGCAGGTGCGAGAGGGACAAAACATCTTTGCCTGGAGAAAGGTGTGCGAATATCGGAAAGACAAAACCCCTACCTGCTCGCGCAGATAGGGGTTTTGCGAAATTAATCTTGACGATGACCTACTCTCACATGGGGAAACCCCACACTACCATCGGCGATGCATCGTTTCACTACTGAGTTC
>NZ_RHQR01000033.1:0-26297 GCF_003936645.1 Pseudomonas sp. p106 | reverse complement strand
ATTTGCCCTGATGAAGAAGAAGGAGGAATACGTAAGCAGAACGGCCTAAAGACCGTTGTTTACAACCATAGAATCTCCCACCGGGACCGCGCCGCTCTCGGGGGCAACACCTCAAGTGGGAGCTGGCTTGCCAGCGATGGGCTGCGTAGCAGCCCCAAGGCACCGTCAGCGCTGGAACACTTCGGTGAGCAAATTGTGCATCGAACGGAACGCCCGCTCTGAGGTACGGCGGTCATACTGCATCTTGCCCGGGACATTGGCACCCGGGTCAGTGAACGAGTGCACCGCGCCGCCATAGCTCAGCAGTTGCCAATCCACCTTGGCCGCATTCATCTCTTCCTCGAACGCCGGCAGCTGCTCCCTCGGTACCAGCGGGTCGGATGCGCCGTGCAGCACCAGCACCGAGCCCTTGATGTGCTTGGCATCTTCAGGGTTCGGGGTATCCAGCGTGCCATGGAACGACACCGCAGCCTTCAGGTCTGCACCGGTACGTGCCAGCTCCAGGGCGCAGCAGCCGCCAAAGCAGAAGCCGAAGGTTGCTACCTTGCCAGGCTCCAGTAACGCCTTCGACTGCGCCAGCAGCTGCGCCAACGCCTCCTTCATGCGCTTGCGCAATTCGGCACGGTCATTCTTCAACGGCATCATCGCCGCCCCAGCTTCGTCAGCATTGGACGGACGCACCGATTGCCCGTACAGGTCGGCAATCAGCACCACGTAACCCTTCTCGGCCACTTCCTTGGCGATGCGCTCGGCACCTTCGCCAATGCCCATCCAGTTCGGCGCCATCACCAGGCCCGGTCGCCCCAGCGCACCTGGCTCGTACACCAGACGGCTTTCATAGGCCTTGCCGGACAGGTGATAAACCAGCGATTCGACGATTACCTTGCTCATCAAGCACTCCTTGGGCATTCACCATTAAAAAAGCCCGCCGAAGCGGGCTTATCGATGCATCAACTCAAGCAGACAGCTCGACCAACAGCTTGTTCAGACGACGAACGTACGCCGCCGGATCCTTCAAGCTGTCACCGGCCGCCAGGGCCGCCTGATCGAAGAGGATGTGCGACAGTTCGGCAAAGCGGTCTTCACTCTGCTCGTTGTCCAGCTTTTCGATCAGCGGATGAGTCGGGTTGAATTCGAAGATCGGCTTGGAGTCCGGCACCTTCTGCCCGCTGGCTTCAAGGATCTGGCGCATCTGCAGGCCCAGGTCCTGCTCACCGATGGCCAGGATTGCCGGCGAATCGGTCAGGCGGTGCGACACACGCACTTCGGCGACGCTCTCACCCAGCGCAGATTTCAAGCGCTCGACCAGGCCTTCTTTTTCCTTGGCGACTTCTTCCTGGGCCTTCTTGTCCTCTTCGGAGTCCAGCTTGCCCAGGTCCAGGTCGCCACGCGCGACATCGACGAAGGCCTTGCCGTCGAACTCGTTGAGGTAGCTCATCAGCCACTCGTCGATGCGATCGGTCAGCAGCAGCACTTCGATGCCCTTCTTGCGGAAGACTTCCAGGTGCGGGCTGTTCTTGACCTGCGCGTACGACTCGCCAGTGAGGTAGTAGACCTTGTCCTGGCCTTCCTTGGCGCGCGCCAGGTAATCGGCCAGGGAGACGCTCTGCTCGCCGCTCTCGTCATGGGTGGAGGCAAAGCGCAGCAAGCCGGCGATCTTCTCCTTGTTGGCGAAGTCTTCGGCCGGGCCTTCCTTCAGCACCTGACCAAAGTTCTTCCAGAAGCCCTTGTACTGCTCAGGCTCGTTCTTCGCCAGCTTCTCCAGCATGTCCAGCACACGCTTGGTCAGCGCAGTTTTCATCGAATCGATGATCGGATCCTTTTGCAGGATCTCGCGGGAGACGTTCAGGGACAGGTCATTGGAGTCGACCACACCCTTGATGAAGCGCAGGTACAGCGGCAGGAACGACTCGGCCTGGTCCATGATGAACACGCGCTGCACATACAGCTTCAAGCCGCGCGGCGCTTCACGCTGGTACAGATCGAACGGCGCGCGGGCCGGCACGTACAGCAGCGAGTTGTATTCGAGCTTGCCTTCGACCTTGTTGTGGCTCCAGGCCAGCGGGTTTTCGAAGTCATGGCCGATGTGCTTGTAGAACTCCTGGTATTCCTCGTCCTTGATTTCGGTACGCGGGCGGGTCCACAGGGCACTGGCGCGGTTGACGGTTTCCCATTCTTCGGCCGGCTGCTCTTCACCTTCGGCCGCCGCCTGCTCTTTGGGCAGCTGGATCGGCAGGGCAATGTGATCGGAGTACTTCTTGACCACGTTACGCAGGCGCCAGCCATCGGCGAATTCCTGCTCGTCCTTCTTCAGGTGCAGGACAATACGGGTACCGCGCTGTGGTTTTTCGACGGTGGAAACTTCGAAGTCGCCCTCGCCCTTGGACGACCAGTGCACGCCCTCGGCAGCCGGCTGGCCGGCGCGACGGCTGAACACGTCGACCTTGTCGGCCACGATGAAGGCAGAGTAGAAGCCCACACCGAACTGGCCGATCAGGTGCGAATCCTTCTTCTGGTCACCGGTGAGGTTCTTCATGAAGTCGGCCGTGCCGGACTTGGCGATGGTACCCAGGTGAGTGATCACATCTTCGCGGCTCATGCCGATGCCGTTGTCCTCGAGGGTCACGGTACCGGCGTCCTTGTCGAAACTCAGGCGGATTTTCAGGTCGGCGTCGTTTTCGAACAGCTCTGGCTTGGCCAGGGCTTCGAAACGCAGCTTGTCGGCGGCGTCGGAAGCGTTGGAAATCAGCTCACGCAGGAAGATTTCCTTGTTCGAGTACAGCGAGTGAATCATGAGGTGCAGCAGCTGCTTTACCTCGGTCTGGAAGCCCAGGGTTTCCTTTTGTGTTTCCACACTCATGGTCTTCAAAACTCCGATCTGATGGCAGTGGGCGCCGGCAGCCGAATCGGCATGCATTAATGGCGGATGTCATGCAGATGGGGGCAGCCCCGACGATTTCAAGGGCTTTTGGGGCTCAATCTTGAAATGCGCACGGGCAGTGGCGATCGGCGATTGTCGATCGCCCTGCCAGGCGGTGATCGCCACATTGGTCACCCGCCGGCCTTGGCGCCAGAGCTGGCACTGCGCGTAAGTGTCGCGAAAGAGCCCGGCGCGCAGGTAGTCGATGGAAAAATCGATGATCTTGGGGATGCTGGCGCTCTCGCTGTAGATCAGCAGATACAAGGCGGCAGAAAGCTCCATGAACCCAGCAATCACACCGCCATGGATGGCCGGCAGCAACGGGTTGCCGATGTTGTCCGGGCTGGCCGGCAAGCGGAACAGCAGGTCATCGCCCTGGCGCTCACAGGTGATGCCGATCAGGCTGGCGTAGGGTATCAACGCCAGCAATGGCTGGTAATCGCCCACGGCATGCGCCGCGTTGAGCTGTCGACGTACGTCTTGTGGAATCATGCCCCGCCCTCCTTCAGCCCCTTGCCGAACCGGATGCCGCCCTTGACCTCCTGCCCCAGGCGCATGAAGGTACCGACAACCTGGCAGATCGGCTGGGCGGGGTCGTCCTGATAGGCCATGCCACGGGTGAAAATCACGTCTCGGGTGACCCGATAGCACTGGGCATGACCATAGATGGGCTTTCCCGCCTCTGCCGGATGCATGTAGTCGATACGAAGGTCCAGCGTTGGACATACTTCAAAGCTCGGCAGCACGCAAAGGGTGGCCATCCCGCAGGTGGTGTCCATCAGCGTGGTCAGGGCACCACCATGCACTGCGCCGGTCTGCGGGTTGCCAACGATGGCTGGCGACCAGGGCAAGAGCAGCGTCATGCCATCGGCGTCCGCATGCTCCACGCGCACTTGCAACACTTGACAATGTTTCAGTGCCGACAAGAAACGCTCGGCCATGGCCATCAAGCTTGAATCGGTCATCGGTACACTCCTCTTCACAGCCACTGGCGCCTGCGACATCTGCATAAGTGTGATAAAAAGTCTATCCGCGATGCGGTGTTATATATCTGTAACTGATACGGAACTATTGCCGCATGGCTGAACTCGAAGGAACAAGTCACTTATTCCACCAAGGAGAAACACCCAATGCGTAAACCATTTGCTTTTGCTCTGATGCTGGCTGCTGCCATGGGCCTGGCTGCTTGCGATAAAGCGAGCGAAGACAAAGCCCAAGACGCACAGGAACATGCCGAGCAAGCCCAGGAAAAAATGGGCGAAGCTCAGGATAAAATGAACGACGCCGCCGAGGAAAACGCCGAAGCTGCCAAAGATCAGGCTGAAGCCGAGCAGAAGGCTGCTGAAGAAGCCGCTCCGGCAACTCCGGCTACTGCACCGGCTGAGCCTGCCAAGCAGTAATCGCGACGCACAAAAAAACCCGACATTGTCGGGTTTTTTTGTGCCTGCCAGTTATAGGTTAAACGTTTCATGTGTTTGTACCGAGGCCTTCCTTGCTGGTCTCGGTAGGCGCACTTTCCGTTGGCGTGAACACCATCACTTCCAGCACATCGGAGTGGAACTCCCGGCGATACAGGATCAATACCACTCCTACACTCACGACCATGAACAACCACGGGCTGATGAACCAGGTGAGCATGGCCATGCCGAAGTAATAAGACCGCAAGCCAAAGTTGAACTGATTGGCCGCCAGCGACAACACCCTCGCCGCCCGTGAAGCGAAAGCCTTACGCTCAAGCTCACTGACCAGCCGCTCGCCTATCATGGGCGCAGACCCCACCAGCACTGCTGCGAAGTTGTACTGGCGCATGCACCAGCTGAACGTAAAGAACGCATAGACGAAAACCATCGCCAGGCAAAGCAGCTTGATTTCCGACATGCCTTGCGAGGCCTGCTGCACCAGAGGCAGGTCGGCCAGCAGCGACAGGGCGCGGTCAGAGGCCCCCAGAACAGTCAGGATGCCGGCCAGAATGATCAGGGTACTGGAGGCAAAGAACGACGCGTTGCGCTCCAGATTGCCAATTACACTGGCATCGGCGATGCGGTTGTCGCGCAGCAGCATGCGGCGCATCCAGTCTTCCCGGTACAGATGCAGCACACTGGCCAAGCAGGCAGTGTCGCGGCCCTTCCAGATGGCATAGCGGGTATAGCCGCCCCAGCAAAGGGCGAACCAGCAGAGGGCCAACACGTTGTGAAGGTTGCTTTGGATGAAATTCATGCAGTTTTCCCGAAGGCCAGGGCAGACAAGGATAGGGACCGCATTTCGACGCTTGCAAGCACGCAAAGGCACATAGGCGCAATAAAAAACCCCGCACCCTTGTGGGTGCGGGGTTTGGTGTATCGGCCTTCGCGGGCACCCTACGGCTTGTGGCCGGTGCCAACGGCAGGCGTCAACCTATCAGGCCAGCGCTTCGCGCGGCTTGCCAAGCATGCGGTCGCACGCCACAGCCGCCATCAGTGTCACCACCGACGGCACCAGCCAGGCCAGGCCCTGATCGCTCAGCGGCAGGTGGGCCATGAAGTCCGGCAGCACGTGGGCAATGCTGCTGCCCTTGATCGCGTCAACCATGCCGAACAACAGCGACACCAGCATGACCGGCGCCAGGATACGTGTTGGCGAATTCCACAGGTCTTTGACGAAGCTCAGCCCTACCACCACGATGCACGGTGGGTAGATGGCGGTCAGCACCGGGATCGAGAACATGATCAGCTTGGTCAGGCCCAGGTTGGAAATCAGCAGCGAGAAGCCCGCCAGGATCACCACCAGCGCACGGTACGACAGCGGCAGGATCTGGCTGAAGTACTCGGCGCATGCGCAAGTCAGGCCTACGGCAGTCACCAGGCAGGCCAGCGCGATCAGCACCGCCAGGAAACCGCTGCCAAGCGAACCGAAGGTGTGCTGTACGTAGGCGTGCAATACTGCTGCACCGTTGGTGGCGCCAGCCGCGATATCATGGCTGCTGGCTCCCAGGCGGAACAGGCTGATGTACACCAGCGCCAGGCCTACACCGGCAATCAGGCCGGCAATGATGGCATAGCGGGTGATCAGCTTCGGCGACTCGACACCCCGCGAACGGATGGCATTGACGATCACGATACCGAAGACCAGCGCACCCAGGGTGTCCATGGTCAGGTAGCCATCGGAGAAGCCTTTGGAGAAGGCCGCAGCTGCATAGGCAGGCTGTGCTTCACCAATGGTGCCGGCCGGCAGCGCGAACGCCGCGATACCAAGTACCGCCAGGGCGATAATTTTCAGCGGCGCGAGGAAACGGCCCACGGTATCGAGCAACTTGCCCGGGTACATGGACACCGCCAATACCACGATGAAGTACACCAGGCTGTAGAGGAACAACGCCAACGGGCTTTCGCCGGTGAGCGGTGCCACACCCACTTCGAACGACACGGTCGCGGTGCGCGGGGTTGCGAACAGCGGGCCGACCGACAGGTAGCATACCGCCGCCAACAGGCCACCGAAGAACTTGCCGATCGGGCTGCTGAGCGCATCCATGCCACCACCGACCTTGGCCAGTGCGACCACGGTGATGACCGGCAGGCCCACAGCCGTTACCAGGAAGCCCAGAGCGGCCATCCACACATGCGGCCCGGACTGCAGGCCGACGATGGGCGGGAAGATGATATTGCCAGCGCCCACAAAAAGCGCAAACGTCATAAAGCCAAGCGCCAGGATATCCTGGCCTTTTAAAACTTTCATTTAGGGTAGTACCACACTGCTGAAATCGGGATTCGAGAAGGGATTTCCCCTTGAGTGAGGGAAATGCTGCCCGGCTTGATAGGCCAGACCCGTTTAGCGTGTCGTTCCCTTTTGGGGTACGGGCACAAAGTGAACGCGTAGATTAACCGTTTTACCCGCCAAACGCACTGGCACAGTGCTGCTTGTCCGATGTGCGTACATGTTTGTCGTCTGGTTGACCGTGTTCGACGACAATTTATTGCTGATTCGAGCGGATGTCTGGTTGAAAATCCTGATCAGGGTGATCGAACTTTCCGAAGGTGGGGGCGCAGCCTTCACAGCCGCACAACGACAAAGGCCACCCGAAGGTGGCCTTTGTGCGCGTGGGGGTACTACATATTACTTTGTGTTACTTACTTCTTGGCTTCCCAGCCAGTCAGCTCGGCCAGGGCCTTGCCGATGTCAGCCAGGGAACGCACGGTCTTCACACCAGCGTCCTGCAGGGCCGCGAACTTCTCGTCCGCAGTGCCCTTGCCGCCGGAAATGATGGCGCCAGCGTGGCCCATGCGCTTGCCCGCAGGTGCAGTAACACCAGCGATGTAGGAAACGACAGGCTTGGTCACGTGGGCCTTGATGTAGGCTGCGGCTTCTTCTTCAGCCGAACCGCCGATCTCACCGATCATGACGATCGCTTCGGTCTTCGGGTCTTCCTGGAACAGCTTCAGGATGTCGATGAAGTTCGAGCCCGGGATCGGGTCACCGCCGATGCCGACGCAGGTCGACTGGCCGAAGCCGGCGTCGGTGGTCTGCTTCACAGCTTCGTAGGTCAGGGTGCCGGAGCGCGAAACGATACCGACCTTGCCTGGCAAGTGAATGTGGCCTGGCATGATGCCGATCTTGCACTCGCCCGGGGTGATGACACCTGGGCAGTTAGGGCCGATCAGGGTAACGCCCAGCTCGTCGCACTTGACCTTGGCATCCAGCATGTCCAGGGTAGGAATGCCTTCGGTGATGCAGACGATCAGCTTGATACCGCCGAAGGCAGCTTCCAGGATCGAGTCTTTGCAGAACGGGGCCGGTACGTAGATCACCGAAGCGTCAGCGCCGGTAGCTTCCACGGCTTCCTTGACGGTGTTGAACACCGGCAGGCCCAGGTGGGTGGTGCCACCCTTGCCCGGGGTAACGCCGCCGACCATCTTGGTGCCGTAGGCAATGGCCTGTTCGGAGTGGAAAGTACCCTGCGAGCCGGTGAAGCCCTGGCAGATGACTTTGGTGTCTTTATTGATCAGGACGCTCATTACTTGCCCTCCGCAGCTTTGACAACTTGTTGAGCAGCGTCGGTCAGGCTGGTTGCCGCAATGATGTTCAAACCGCTTTCTGCCAGTACTTTTGCGCCCAGTTCGGCGTTGTTGCCTTCAAGGCGAACGACGACCGGAACCTTGACGCCGACTTCCTTCACTGCACCGATAATGCCTTCGGCAATCATGTCGCAGCGAACGATGCCGCCGAAGATGTTGACCAGTACGGCCGCGACATTGCTGTCGGACAGAATGATCTTGAACGCTTCGGTAACGCGTTCTTTGGTAGCACCGCCGCCCACGTCGAGGAAGTTGGCTGGCTTGCCGCCGTGCAGGTTGACGATGTCCATGGTACCCATGGCCAAGCCGGCACCGTTGACCATGCAGCCGATGTTGCCTTCCAGGGCAACGTAGTTCAGTTCGAACTTGGCAGCGTGGGCTTCACGAGCGTCGTCCTGCGACGGGTCGTGGAAGGTCTTCAGCTTGGGCTGACGGTACATGGCGTTGGCGTCGATGTTGATCTTGGCATCGAGGCAGTGCAGGTCGCCATCGGCCTTGATCACCAGCGGGTTCACTTCCAGCAGGGCCAGATCGTGATCCTTGAACAGCTTGGCCAGGCCAACGAAGATCTTGGCGAACTGTTGAACCTGCTTGCCTTCCAGGCCCAGCTGGAATGCCAGTTCACGACCCTGGAACGGCTGAGCGCCGACCAGCGGGTCGATGGTAGCCTTGAGGATCTTCTCAGGCGTTTCGTGAGCGACTTTCTCGATGTCCACGCCACCTTCGGTGGACGCCATGAACACGATACGGCGGCTCGAACGATCCACTACAGCGCCCAGGTACAGCTCTTTGGCGATGTCAGTGCAGGATTCGACCAGAATCTTGGAGACGGGTTGACCGTTGGCATCAGTCTGGTAGGTCACCAGATTCTTGCCCAACCACTGTGCAGCGAACGCCTTGGCGTCTTCCTTGCTGCGAACCAGCTTGACGCCGCCCGCTTTACCGCGACCACCAGCGTGGACCTGGGCTTTGACAACCCACTCGGAACCGCCGATCTTGTCGCAGGCTTCTGCAGCTTGCTCAGGGGTATCGACAGCGAAACCCTTGGAAACTGGCAGGCCGTACTCAGCGAACAGCTGCTTACCCTGATACTCGTGAAGATTCATGCTTTTTACCGTCTTCGTTAGGTACTGCGCTTCGGCGCTGCGCCATTACTGGCGCCGCACCACCTGTGACCGTTGACCCCGGGTTTTCCCGTGTGATCCGGTCCGGCGGACGTTCCGCGGTGAGTCATGCACGCAAGACTCACGACGGGCAGCCCGCCGTGGTTTCTTATAATTAACGCTTCTTACGGTTGGCCACGTGAATGGCGCCGCCATTCACTGCCAGCGCTGCTTCATGCAACGCTTCGGACAGGGTTGGATGGCTGAAGACCATCATGCCCAGATCCTCGGCACTGGTGCCGAATTCCATTGCGATCGCGCCCTGCTGAACCAGTTCGGCAGCCGACGGGCCAATCACGTGTACACCCAGTACGCGGTCGGTCTTGGCATCGGCGATGACCTTGACGAAACCACCGGTGTCGTTGGCCGCCATCGCACGGCCGCTGGCCGCGAACGGGAAGGTGCCTACGTTAACCTCAACACCCTCGGCCTTCAAGGCTTGTTCGGTCTTGCCGACCCACGCGATTTCCGGGTGGGTGTAGATAACCGAAGGGATCAGGTCGTAGTTCATCTGGGCCTTGTGGCCCTTGATGCGCTCGACGACCATGATGCCCTCTTCCGAGGCCTTGTGCGCCAGCATCATGCCGCGGACAACGTCGCCGATGGCATAGACGCCCGGTACGCTGGTAGCGCAGTGGTCGTCAACGAAGATGTAGCCACGCTCGTCGATGTTCACGCCGCTGTCGGAGGCCAACAGGTCGGTGGTCACCGGACGACGGCCGACCGCGACGATCAGCTTGTCGAAGGTGATCTTCTGCTCGCCTTCGGCGTTGGTGTAGGTCACTTCGACTTCGTTGCCGTTGACTTTCGAGCCGGTGACGCGAGCGCCCAGCTTGATGTCCAGGCCTTGCTTGGTCAGGGTCTTCTGGGCTTCTTTCGACACTGCGGTGTCAGCAGCCATCAGGAAGGTGTCCAGGGCTTCCAGGACGGTGACTTCAGCACCCAGGCGAGCCCACACCGAGCCCAGCTCCAGGCCGATCACGCCAGCACCGATCACGCCCAGACGCTTGGGAACCGATTGGAATTCCAGGGCGCCGGTGGAGTCGACGATGACGTTCTGGTCGACCGGAGCCGGCGGAATGTCGATCGGACGCGAGCCGGAGGCCAGGATCACGTTCTCGGCTTCGATGATTTCGGTGGTGCCATCAGCCTTGGTGACTTCGACTTTCTTGCCAGCCAGCAGTTTGCCGTGGCCCTGGATCGAAGTGACGCCATTGGCCTTGAACAGGGTGGCAACGCCACCGGTCAGGTTCTTGACGATGCCAGCCTTGCGACCAACCATCGCGGCCACGTCCATCTTCACTTCGCCAGTGGAGATGCCGTGGACGTTGAAGCTCTCTTTGGCTTCCTTGTACTTCCAGGAGCTGTCCAGCAGCGCCTTGGACGGAATGCAACCTACGTTCAGGCAGGTGCCACCCAGGGCCAGCTTGCCCTCGGCGTCGGTGTACTTCTCGATACAGGCAGTCTTCAGACCAAGTTGGGCAGCCTTGATGGCAGCCACATAACCGCCAGGACCTGCACCAATCACCACTACGTCGAATTTCTGGGTCATAAAAGATTCCTTTTTAGCTTCAAGCGGCAAGCTGCAAGCCGCAAGTCCAGCAGGCTTCGGCTTGAAGCTTGCGGCTTGCAGCTTACAGCTGCGCGATTAGATGTCCAGCAGCAGGCGGGACGGATCTTCCAGCAGGTTCTTGATGGTCACCAGGAAGGTTACCGCTTCCTTGCCGTCGATCAGACGGTGATCGTACGACAGCGCCAGGTACATCATCGGGCGGATTACCACTTGGCCGTTGATGGCCATCGGACGCTGGATGATGTTGTGCATGCCGAGGATGGCGGCCTGTGGCGGGTTGACGATCGGGGTCGACATCATCGAGCCGAAGGTACCACCGTTGGTGATGGTGAAAGTGCCGCCGGTCATTTCTTCGATCGACAGCTTGCCGTCGCGGGCCTTCTTGCCGAAGGTGGCGATGCCGTTCTCGATTTCAGCCAGGCTCATCGATTCGGCGTTGCGCAGTACCGGCACCACCAGGCCACGGTCGCTGGAGACGGCAACGCCGACGTCGGCAAAACCGTGGTAGACGATGTCGTTGCCGTCGATCGAGGCGTTGACAGCAGGAAAACGCTTCAGCGCTTCGGTAGCGGCCTTGACGAAGAACGACATGAAGCCCAGGCGCACGCCGTTATGGGTCTTCTCGAACAGGTCCTTGTACTTCGAACGCAGGGCCATGACTTCGGTCATGTCGACTTCGTTGAAGGTGGTCAGCATCGCCATGTTGGACTGGGCTTCAACCAGACGCTCGGCGATCTTGGCACGCAGGCGGGTCATCGGCACACGCTTCTCGGTGCGATCGCCAGCAGCGGCCACAACCGGGGCGGCAGCGGCAGGCTTGGCAGCCGGAGCAGCGGCAGGCGCGGACTTCTTGTTGGCAACTGCAGCAACCACGTCTTCCTTGGTGACGCGGCCACCTTTGCCGGTACCGGCAACGGTAGCCAGGTCGATGCCGTTCTCTTCAGCCAGCTTGCGCGCGGCCGGAGCGGCAACCGGGTCGTCTTCGCCGGCATCGGCGGCAACGGCTGCCGGAGCAGCGGCGGCCGGAGCGGCAGCAGGCGCGGCGGCAGCAGCACCACCTTCCACGATCGAACCCAGCACTTCGTCGGACAGGACGGTATCGCCCTCGCCCTTGACGATGTCGCCCATCACGCCATCGGCGGTAGCCAGTACTTCCAGGACGACCTTGTCGGTCTCGATGTCGACGATCAGCTCGTCACGCTTGACGGCTTCGCCCGGCTTCTTGTGCCAGGTGGCAACGGTGCCATCGGCAACCGATTCCGGGAAGGTTGGGGCTTTGATCTCGATAGCCATTATCAGTGTTTCCTTAAATTCGGTTTCAGGTGCGCGAAGGCGTTAGACAGTGAAGGCGTCTTGCAGCAGTTTTTCCTGCTGTTCGGCGTGCTTCGAAGCGTAACCACAGGCTGGCGCGGCGGAAGCGTCGCGGCCGGCGTATTCCAGGACCAGCGCCTTGTTGTGGCGGCCCAGGATACGGCGCATGTGGTGCTGGCTGCTGTACCAGGCGCCCTGGTTCATCGGCTCTTCCTGACACCAGACGGCATGCTTGAGGTTGGTGTACGGCGCCAGGATGTCGACCAGGTCGTCTTCCGGGAACGGGTACAGTTGCTCGATACGCACGATTGCGATGTCTTCGCGGCCTTCGGCACGGCGTTTTTCCAGCAGGTCGTAATAGACCTTGCCACCACACAGCACCAGGCGTTCGACCTTGGCAGGATCCAGGGTGTCGATTTCCGGGATCACGGTCTGGAACGAACCTTCTGCAAGGTCCTCCAGGGTCGAGACGGCCAGCTTGTGGCGCAGCAGCGACTTCGGCGTCAGCACGATCAGCGGCTTGCGCAGCGGACGGATGACCTGACGACGCAGCAGGTGGTAGATCTGTGCCGGGGTGGTCGGTACGCAAACCTGGATGTTGTGCTCGGCGCACAGCTGCAGGTAACGCTCCAGACGCGCGGAGGAGTGCTCCGGGCCCTGCCCTTCGTAACCGTGAGGCAGCAGCATGGTCAGACCGCACAGGCGGCCCCACTTGTGCTCACCGCTGGTGATGAACTGGTCGATCACCACCTGCGCACCGTTGGCGAAGTCGCCGAACTGGGCTTCCCAGATCACCAGCGCATTCGGCGTGGTGGTCGAGTAACCGTATTCGAAGGCCAGTACCGCTTCTTCCGACAGGAAGGAGTCGTACAGGTCGAAGCGCGGCTGGCCCGGGAACAGGTTCTGCAGCGGCACGTAGGTGCTGGCGTCCTTCTGGTTGTGCAGCACCGCGTGGCGGTGCGAGAAGGTGCCACGGCCGATGTCCTGGCCGGTCATGCGGATCGGGTGACCTTCGAACTGCAGGGTGGCGTAGGCCATGGTCTCTGCGTAACCCCAGTTGATCGGCAAGCCACCGGCCTGCATCTTCTGACGGTCTTCGTAGATCTTCGACACCTGACGCTGGACGACGAAGCCTTCCGGCAGCTCGAGCAGCTTGGCCGACAGGTCCTGCAGGGTCTTGAGGTCGAAACGGGTGTCGTGACGCGCAGTCCAGGCGTGGCCCAGGTACGGACGCCAGTCGACGAACAGCTCGCGGTTCGGCTCCTTGACCAGGCTCTTGACCACGTGCAGGCCGTTGTCCAGGGCATTGCGGTACTCGTCGATCTTGGCCTGGGCGCGCTCGGCATCGATGCGACCGGCCTGGATCAGCGCCTCGGCGTACAGCTCACGGGTGGTGCGCTGCTTGCTGATCTGCTGATACATCAGCGGCTGGGTACCGTTGGGCTCGTCGGCCTCGTTGTGGCCGCGACGACGGTAGCAGACCAGGTCGATGACCACGTCACGCTTGAACTGCATGCGGTAATCGATGGCCAGCTGGGTCACGAACAGCACAGCTTCCGGGTCATCGCCGTTCACGTGCAGGATCGGCGCCTGGATCATCTTGGCAACGTCGGTGGCGTACTCGGTGGAACGCGAGTCCAGCGGGTTGCTGATGGTGAAACCGACCTGGTTGTTGATCACGATGTGCACGGTGCCGCCGGTCTTGAAACCGCGGGTCTGCGACATCTGGAAGGTTTCCATGACCACGCCCTGGCCTGCGAAGGCAGCGTCACCGTGGATCGAGATCGGCAGCACCTTGTCGCCGGCGGTATCGTTGCGGCGGTCCTGACGGGCGCGCACCGAACCTTCGACCACGGGGGAGACGATTTCCAGGTGGGACGGGTTGAACGCCATGGCCAGGTGAACTTCACCACCGGTGGTCATCACGTTCGAGGAGAAGCCCTGGTGATACTTCACGTCACCGGAGCCCAGCTCGTTCATCTTCTTGCCTTCGAACTCGTCGAACAGCTCGCGCGGGTTCTTGCCGAAGGTGTTGACCAGCACGTTCAGACGGCCGCGGTGGGCCATGCCGATCACGACTTCCTTGGTGCCGTAGGAGCCGGAACGCTGGATCATTTCGTCCAGCATCGGGATCAGGCTTTCGCCACCCTCAAGGCCGAAACGCTTGGTGCCCGGGTACTTGGTGCCCAGGTACTTCTCGAGACCTTCACCGGCCGTCACGCGCTCGAGCAGGTGGGCCTGCACGTCGGCGGAGAAGTCCGGGCGGCCGCGCACGCTTTCCAGGCGCTGCTGGAACCAGCTGCGCTGCTCGGAATCGACGATATGGGTGAACTCGGCGCCAATGGTGCGACAATATGTCTTCTGGAGCGCCTCGACGATCTCGCGTAGGCTCGCTTCCTCTTTGCCGATGTACAGGTCGCCGGCACGGAAGGTCGTATCAAGATCGGCATTGGTCAAGCCGTAGTGATTGATCGACAGGTCTACGGGCGCAGGGCGCTGCCACAACCCCAAGGGGTCGAGCTTGGCAGCCTGATGGCCGCGCATACGATAGGCCTGGATCAGTCGCAGAACTTCAACCTGCTTCTTCTCGTGTTCACTGCTCACGCTCCCGGCAGATACCGGTTGGGCGCGGCGCTGGTTCTTTGCCAGCAGTACGAAATGGTCGCGGATTGTCGAGTGCGATACATCGGTAGCGGTGCTGCCGTCGGCGGGCAACTTCTGGAAGTAAGTGCGCCACTCTTCTGGCACAGCGTTAGGGTCGTGCAGGTAGAGTTCGTAGAGCTCTTCCACATATGCAGCGTTACCACCTGAAAGGTGGGCGCTTTCCCACATGCGCTGCATCACGCTTTCTTGCATGCTTGGTCACCCTCGGTTAGGGGACTGATCGGCGAGAGCCACAGCAAACCTGGAAAAGTCCGAACACAGCGACTGAACCACGCCACTTGGATCCTGCTGATTTTCCGGGTACCAGCCCGGAAAGCCCCTGCTGGTCTCATATCTTCATAGGTATCGAGCGCGGGCTTTTTGGGCCCTTGCTCAGGTTTTACCTCAGTGCGGGCTCACCACCCGCACCTCGGCTTACTGCAGTTACAACGCTTTGAGTCAGGTGCCGCTTTGCAGCAGCATGTTACGTACGTGGCCGATTGCCTTGGTCGGGTTCAGACCCTTCGGGCAAACGTTGACGCAGTTCATGATCCCGCGGCAGCGGAAGACGCTGAACGGGTCATCCAGGGACGCCAGGCGCTCCTGGGTCTTGGTGTCACGGCTGTCGGCCAGGAAGCGATAGGCCTGCAGCAAGGCGGCGGGGCCCAGGAACTTGTCCGGGTTCCACCAGAACGATGGGCAGGAAGTCGAGCAGCAAGCGCACAGGATGCACTCGTACAGACCGTCCAGCTTGTCGCGATCTTCCGGCGACTGCAGACGCTCGATGGCCGGGGCCGGCGTGTCGTTCTGCAGGAATGGCTTCACCTTCTCGTACTGCTTGTAGAAGATGCTCATATCGACGACCAGGTCACGAATGACCGGCAGGCCAGGCAGCGGGCGCAGAACCAGCTTGTTGCCCTTGACCACGCCGGACAGCGGCGTGATGCAGGCCAGGCCGTTCTTGCCGTTCATGTTCATGCCATCGGAACCGCAAACGCCTTCACGGCAGGAGCGACGGTACGAGAAGCCCTCGTCCTTCTCCTTGATCAGCGCCAGCACGTCCAGCACCATCAGGTCCTTGCCGCCGGTATCGACGTCGAACGACTCCATCTTGGGCGCCGAGTCGGTATCCGGGTTGTAGCGATAAACTTCGACTTTCAACATAGCAGTCACCCTCAATAAGTCCGGACTTTTGGTTCGAAGGCTGGAACAGTCTTCGGCGCAAAGTTGACGCCACGCTTGGCCACGCGCTTCTCACCCGGGTAGTACAGGGTGTGGCACAGCCAGTTTTCGTCGTCACGGTCTTCGAAGTCTTCACGGGCGTGAGCGCCGCGGGACTCTTTACGGGCTTCGGCCGCGATGGCGGTAGCTTCGGCGACTTCCAACAGGTTCTGCAGCTCCAGCGCTTCGATACGCGCGGTGTTGAAGGCCTGGGACTTGTCGTTGATCTTCACGTTGGCGATGCGGTCACGCAGACCAGCCAGCTGCTCGATACCCTTCTGCATGTATTCGCCAGTACGGAATACACCGAAGTAGTTCTGCATGCAGCTTTGCAGCTCACGCTTGAGGCTTGCAACGTCTTCGCCAGTGGTACGCTCGTTGAGCTTGTTCAGGCGGTTCAGGGCGACGTCGACATCGGTATCGCTGGCATCGCGGTACTCGACGCCTTCGCTCAGCGCCTTCTCCAGGTGCAGGCCGGCGGCGCGGCCGAATACGACCAGGTCGAGCAGCGAGTTACCGCCCAGGCGGTTGGCACCGTGAACCGATACGCACGCCACTTCACCCACGGCGAACAAGCCCGGAATGATGTGGTCCTTGCCTTCGGCGTCCATGGTGATGGCCTGGCCATGAATGTTGGTGGCAACACCACCCATCATGTAGTGGCAGGTCGGCACGACCGGCACCGGTGCTACAACCGGGTCGACGTGAGCGAAAGTCTTGGACAGTTCGCAGATGCCTGGCAGGCGGCTGTGCAGCACTTCCTCGCCCAGGTGGTCCAGCTTCAGCAGTACGTGGTCCTTGTTCGGGCCCACGCCGTTGCCAGCGATGATCTCTTTGACCATGGAACGGGCGACCACGTCGCGGCCGGCCAGGTCTTTCGCGTTCGGCGCGTAACGCTCCATGAAACGCTCGCCGTGGGCGTTGATCAGGTAGCCACCCTCACCGCGGCAACCCTCGGTGACCAGTACACCAGCGCCGGCGATGCCGGTCGGGTGGAACTGCCACATTTCGATGTCCTGCACCGGCACACCGGCACGCAGGGCCATGCCGACGCCGTCACCGGTGTTGATCAGGGCGTTGGTGGTCGAGGCGTAGATACGGCCCGCACCGCCAGTGGCCAATACGGTGGCCTTGGACTTGATGTACAGGGTTTCGCCGGTTTCGATGCAGATCGCGATCACACCCACGAACGCGCCGTCCTGGTTTTTCACCAGATCGACAGCGTAGTACTCGTTCAGGAAGGTGGTGCCCGCTTTCAGGTTGCCCTGATAGAGGGTGTGCAGCAGTGCGTGGCCGGTACGGTCGGAAGCAGCACAGGTACGTGCAGCCTGGCCGCCCTTGCCGAAGTCCTTGGACTGGCCGCCGAACGGACGCTGATAGATACGACCGGTTTCGGTACGCGAGAACGGCAGGCCCATGTGGTCCAGCTCGAAGACCGCAGCAGGGCCTTCCTGACACATGTATTCGATAGCGTCCTGGTCACCGATGTAGTCGGAACCTTTGACGGTATCGTACATGTGCCAGCGCCAGTCGTCGTTCGGGTCGGCCGAAGCGATGGCGCAGGTGATGCCGCCCTGGGCGGAAACAGTGTGCGAACGGGTCGGGAAGACCTTGGTGACCACGGCAGTCTTGTGACCGCCCTGGGCCAGCTGCAGCGCTGCGCGCATGCCGGCGCCGCCGCCACCGATGATGATGGCGTCGAAGGAAATGGTTGGAATGCTAGCCATGGATCAGATACCCCAGAGAATCTGCACACCCCAGACGAAGTAAGCGAACATCGCAACGCCGCATACCGCCTGGAACAGGAAACGAATCGCAGTTGCCGACTTGCCGAACGACATTGGCGTCAGGTAGTCGGTTGCAATGGTCCACATGCCGACCCAGGCGTGAGCGCCCAGGGCAACGAGGGCCAGCAGACTGAAGATCCGCATCGCGTTATTGGAGAACAGACCATGCCACTGGGTGTAGTCGATGCCTGGGTGGGCGACCACGTAGCCGATCAGGAAGAGAAAGTAAGCCGCGAGAACGACCGCCGAGACGCGCTGCGCCATCCAGTCATAGAGGCCCGAACGCGACAGGTTCGTGACATTGGTTACCATACCCAAACTCCCACCAGAACGATCAGCACCACGGAGATGACGATCACGATTTTCGAGCCCAGCTTGCCGCCTTCCAGCGTCTCACCGATACCCATGTCCATGATCAGGTGACGCACACCTGCCACGAGGTGATAAAGCAGGGCGGATAGCAGGCCCCAGGTCACGAACTTGGCCAGCGGGCTGGTCAGACACGCCTTCACCTCACCGAAGCCTTCCTCGGAACCCAGCGACTTGCCCAGTGCATAAAGCATGATGGCAAGGCCGAGGAACAGGATGACGCCGGAGATACGGTGCAGGATGGACGTGTACGCTGTGACAGGGAGCTTGATGGTCCTTAGGTCTAGGTTTACAGGTCGTTGGCTTTTCACGGCTTTTTTCACACTGAAGAGCCCCTAGCGAATCAGGGCAAAGTTGTTGGTAAGTGTACTGGTCAGGTACCCACCACCCAGGGAACGGCGACCCCCAGCAGTTCGGGCTTGCAAGCCCCTGGCGGTCGGGTGCCGAGTATAGACAGTTAGGCTGCTTATGACAACGTGACGGGGTAGCCCAAATAGCGCATTGCCTTTAGCGAGCAAAAGGCGTAAATGGGCGAGAATTTCGTGAAAAATCAGGCCTCAGAGCGGGTTTCAACCAGCCTTTAGGCAAATTGACATTCGAATTTACTTCTCTATAGTGGTGCGGGCCCTGCGTGGGGGGTCTGTCTGATGATTTCAAGCATTAATAGGAGGCCACATGGCTGACAAAAAAGCGCAGTTGGTCATCGAGGGCGCTGCCCCCGTCGAGCTGCCCATTTTAACCGGCACCGTTGGTCCTGATGTAATCGACGTCCGCGGGTTGGGGGCCACTGGTCACTTCACCTTCGACCCAGGTTTCATGGCGACCGCTTCGTGCGAGTCGAAGATCACCTACATCGACGGCGACAAGGGCGTGCTGCTGCACCGCGGCTACCCCATCGAACAGCTCGCCGAGCAATCGGACTACCTGGAAACCTGCTACCTGCTGCTCAACGGCGAACTGCCCAATGCCGAGCAGAAGGCCCAGTTCGTCAGCACCGTCAAGAACCACACCATGGTTCATGAGCAGCTGAAGTCCTTCTTCAACGGTTTCCGCCGCGACGCCCACCCGATGGCCGTAATGTGCGGAGTAGTCGGCGCCCTGTCGGCGTTCTACCACGACTCGCTGGACATCAATAACCCGCAACACCGCGAAATTTCCGCGGTGCGCCTGGTCGCCAAGATGCCGACCCTGGCCGCGATGGTTTACAAGTACTCCATGGGCCAGCCGATGATGTACCCGCGCAACGACCTGTCGTACGCGGAAAACTTCCTGCACATGATGTTCAACACCCCGTGCGAGATCAAACCGATCAGCCCGGTGCTGGCCAAGGCAATGGACAAGATCTTCATCCTCCATGCCGATCACGAGCAGAACGCCTCCACCTCCACCGTCCGCCTGGCCGGCTCTTCGGGCGCCAACCCGTTCGCCTGTATCGCCGCCGGTATCGCCGCACTGTGGGGCCCTGCCCACGGCGGTGCGAACGAAGCCGTGCTGACCATGCTCGATGAAATTGGCGATGTCTCGAACATCGACAAGTACATTGCCAAGGCCAAGGACAAGAACGACCCGTTCAAGCTGATGGGCTTCGGTCACCGCGTGTACAAGAACCGCGACCCGCGCGCCACCGTGATGAAGAAAACCTGCGACGAAGTCCTGGGCGAACTCGGCATCAAGAACGACCCGCAGCTGGAACTGGCGATGCGCCTGGAAGAGATCGCGCTCACCGATCCGTACTTCATCGAGCGCTCGCTGTACCCGAACGTCGACTTCTACTCGGGCATCATCCTGAAGGCGATCGGCATCCCGACCAGCATGTTCACCGTGATCTTCGCCCTGGCACGTACCGTGGGCTGGATCTCGCACTGGAAAGAAATGCTCTCCAGCCCATACAAGATTGGCCGCCCGCGCCAGCTGTACACCGGCGAACTGCCGCGTGACATCGTTGAGCTGAAGGACCGCAAGTAAGCTTTTGAAGCCGAACGCAAAAGGCTGCCCTCGGGCAGCCTTTTTCATTGCTTTGCCCCTGCCCTGGCTTCAGTTCTTCTCTGCCCGCTCACGCAAGCTTTTCAGGGTATTGAACGGCGCATCCACTACAAACTTGTTGGCTACCATCGCGGGCACACTGCCACCCGGCTCGGTATGCACCTGATAGGTCACTTCTGTACTGTCCCCCTTGGGCACCAACTTCCAGAAGCCTTCGACTTTCGCCACCCGAACATACCCCTTCTCTTCGGGCATATAGGTCGGCTCTTCCTTGAGGTTACGCGTCAGGCTGCCATCAGCGTTTTTGACGGTGGTGACATGCAACACCGAATCGCGCGGCGTTACCGGCCACGGCGCATTGAACTGGGTGTAGGTCCAGCTCTGGTCACCTTCGTGCTTGAGCAACTTCTGCGACTTGCACTCATGTATCCAGGTGCACGCCCCTGCCACGTCTTCCTGCAGAGCCTGCACCCTGGCCAACGGCGCCTTGATCAGGGCCACACCACGGTAGGCCTTGTACTTGGACCCCGGCACTTCACTGAGAGAGACCTTGATCCCCTCCTCGTCCTTGGCCACTTGCCAGCTCTCGGCCCAGGCGGCCGGCGCCATCAGCAAGCCCACGCCACATAGCAGTGCAATACGCTTGAACGATCTCATCATCTTTATCCTTGTTGTCGAAGATCCAGCCTTGTCACGCCGCCGTCATCTGCTCCCACCAACCGAGAATCCTGATTGCCTCGTCGCGATCATTGCCGCACACCTCGATATCCGCCTTGAACCCACCACAGACCGCCGGCCGCTCGGGCTTGCCGAACAGGTCGCAGAGGTTGTCGGCGGTCAGGTGCAGGCAGCGCATGCCAGCCGGCTTGCCGTCTGGCATGCGCGGCATTGCGGAAGTGATGGACGGGGCGATGCAGCAGGCACCGCAACCCTCACGGCATTTCATAAAATCAGGACCCCCTGAAACAAAACGGGACGAACGTCCCCGGATACTAACCGCTCAAACATACGTTTGAAATTGCTGGCCCGATGAAATCTGCAGTGACCCGGCAGTCAGTTCGCCCAGGCTATTGGCGGAACTCAAACTCGATCGCCGCCCCTTCCACATCACGCCGGCTGTCATTGCGCAACTGCAGCTGCATCTCGTTGCTGATCAAGCGACCATTGAGCTGGAACGGGCTGTCACCGGCGTGCGGTTTGTCCGTAAACATGGCCGGCAGCAAGGGTTTTCGGCGCACGGCCGAACTGCCGACGCTGGGCTCAAGCTGGTTGACCATCTCGGCAGGCAGGCTCAGATCCAGGTGCGCCGCGGGCAATTGCTGGGTTGCCGCCTTGCTGGCTGGCTTGTGCGCAGGCGACGCCTTGGCGTTGTCCGCTTTGGCAGGCTGCGCAGCGTGGGCCACACCAGAGGTCAAACACACTGGCATGAGGCAAAAAACCAGGGCAATACGACGCAACAGTTTCATGGACATCGATAGGCAGGCTTCAAGAGTGCGTATGCTCTCTGTTCCGCCTGCGCCTGGCAAGCCTTACAAAAGCGCAGTTACAGACTCCCTGCACAATTGCTGGGCCAGCATGCCCAGCGTCATCACCGCCCGCTCGGCTTCCTTGTTCCATGGAATACCGCAGTTGAGACGGATGCAGTGGTTGAACTGCTCGGTATTACTGAAGATAAGCCCAGGGGCGATACTGATCCCCTGCTCCAGCGCACGCACATGCAGCTCTTGAGTGTTGACCCGCCCCGGCAGGCTGACCCACAGAATGAAGCCGCCCGTGGGCCGGGTCATCTGCGTACCCTCGGGAAAGTGCTGTTGCACAGCCAACTGGTAGGCACTGAGGTTCTTGCGGTACTCCTGGCGGATATACCGCAGGTGGCGATCATAGCCGCCGTTCTCCAGGTAAGCCGCCACCCCCATCTGCGTGACACTGCAGGCCGAGTGGGTGGTGAAGGTCTGCAGCCGCTGGATTTCGTCCTGGTATCGCCCCGCCACCATCCAGCCAACGCGCACGCCAGGTGACAATGTCTTGGAAAAGCTCGAGCAGTAGATCACACGGTCCAGCCGGTCGAATGCCTTGAGCGCTTTGGTCTTGCCCTGCTCGAACATCAACTCGCCATAGATGTCGTCCTCGACGATCTGGATGTCGAAGTCCGAAGCCAGGCGCAACAACTGCTTCTGCCGCTCTTCGGGGATAGTGCCGCCCAACGGGTTGCTAAGGCGTGTGGTCAGTACCAGCGCCTTGATCGACCATTGATTGGCCGCCAGTTGCAGCGCTTCCAGACTGATGCCGGTGGACGGGTCGCTGGGAATCTCGATCACCTTCAGCCCTAGCAAATCAGCCAACTGCAGCAGGCCGTAATAGGTGGGTGACTCCGCAGCAATCAGATCCCCCGGGCGGGTCAGCACGCGCAGTGACATTTGCAGGGCATCGACACAGCCATGGGTGACGATCACCTCACTGGGATCGACCAGCACGCCAGCATCACGCATGCGGATCGCGATCTGCCGACGCAACGGCTCGAAGCCCGGGCTGAACATGTAGCTGAAAGCACGCGGGCTGTGAAAGCGCGTGACCTTGGCAATCTGCTGATGCAAGGCACGCACTGGCAGGTAGTCGACATGGGGAACGGCGGCACCGAACGCAAACACGCCGTCACGGCGGGCCTCGGTCAGCACCTGCTGGATGATGCTTGCGCGGGTGACCAGGCCGGGGCGCTCGACCCTGGCAATGTCAGGTGTCTGCGCAGTCAACGCCGGGGTCTGGTGCACGTAGTAGCCCGACTGCGGCCGGGCGCGGATCAGCCCCTGGTCTTCGAGATTGGCATAGGCCTGCAGTACCGTGGCATGGCTGACGTTGAGCTGGGCGCTCATCTTGCGCACGGACGGCACGCGCTCGCCTGGCTGATAGACACCACGGCGGATGTCATCGGCCAGTTGCTGGGCGATACGCTGATACAGCAGCAGGTTGGTCATGGCGATATCTCGACGCGCGGACGGCTCATTGTTCTTGTACGACTCACTTACGGTAGAGGATACCGTAACAGTTGCAAAGTGTACTGGGACAGATTGCACAATAGTCGACATTACAGTGGCGTGGCCGCTATCGAAAGGGTTAACCAGCGCGCCTCTTCTCAAGCCGCGAAGAGGCGCCAGCGGTCAGCGTGCCGGAGCAAGCCTGCCCTTGTCATCGGAGAAGACGATCTCCACCCGGCGGTTCTGCGCCCTGCCCCGCTCCGAAGCATTGGCCTCGATCGGGTACTGATCGCCATACCCTTCAACCTGCAGACGCTTTTCGTCGACACCCAGGTCGACCAGCATGTCGGCCACTGCCTGCGCCCGGTCGCGCGACAGCTTGAGGTTATCTTCCGGCGCGCCGGTGTTGTCGGCATAGCCCTCGATCCGCACCACCCTGCGCGGGTTGAGCTGAAGGAACTGGACCAGCTTGAGCACCGTGCGACTGGCCGAATTCTTGAGGTCCGCACGACCAGTGTCGAACAGCACATCACCCAAGGTCATCACCAGCCCGCGATCAGCCTGCTGCGAGGCCAGCGCCGCAATCTGCGCTTCCACCCATTCACCCTGCTGCTGCACGCTAGCCAGCTTGGCCTCGCGCAGGGCCAGCTGCAGGCGCTGACGCTCAAGGTCGAGCTTGGCCAGACGCTCCTGACTCAGCGCCAACTTCGCGTGCTCACCGGCGATTTCGCTGTAACGTTGGCTCAGATACGCATAGTGGCGCACGTCGCTGCCGGTGCCGATGTAGCTGGACAAGCGCTCGGCGCGGGCCAGCGACTCACCGGCGCGGATCACATCACGCGGTGCGCTGCGCAGTACAGCGGAATCATCCTTGACCTTCTGGAAGGCCGCCGAGGCATCGTCCAGCGCCGCTGCACTGCGCTGACTGGCGCACCCCTGCAGCCCGCCAGCCAGCGCCAGCAATGCCAGCGCCGCCATGGGTTTGAAGCCCTTCATGGCTGCACCTCCAGCTGCTTGCGCAAGCGCTTGACCCGCGACTGCAATACGCCGAGCTGCTCCTCACTCTTCTGGTTCAGTACGCGCGCCTCGGCCAGGCGGGCATCGAGTTCGGCCTGCTCGGCACGCATGCGGGCGTCGCGGTAGTCCTCGGTCAGCATGTCGCTCTTGGCGCGGGCGAGCTTGTCTTCGGCAAGCTTCAGCACCTCGACCTGGTCGGTGGCACCGACCGCTTTTGCCTGTTCCAGCGCCTGCTCGGAAATACGCATCTGTTCATTGGGCGCCGGGTCGTTGGCGCAGCCGGCCAGGCCGAGCATGGCCACGGCAAGGATCAGTGATTGGGTTCTCACGCACTCTTCCTACTGTTTGGGGGCGTCCGCCTGCACGTCCATCTGCGCTTTCCAGCGCTCGACATTACGTTGCAGCACGGCTTCAGACGCACCAGAGATCGGCAATTCTGTCAGCTTTTTTGCCAGTTGCCCACGCAACCAGGTGTCATTGCATGCCGAGTTGTGCGACACAGCCAGGTACAACCCTGGCCGGTCGACCGGCAGGCCGCGAGCGATCAGGTCATTGCTCATGCCCAGGCTTTGGGTCATGGCCATGCCCGAGTAACGCCCAGCCAGCACGTAGTCCACCTGGCCCAGCACCAGCTTCTGGAAGGCCTGGGTCAGGTTCTGCGCCGGTACCAGCTTCAACTGCGCCTTGGCAAATGCACTGAAAGCCGGGGTCAGGCGGGCACGCTCCGACAGGCTACCCTGGTAATGGGCCAGATCCGCCGGGCCGTTGAATTCAACGTCGGCGTCATGGCGCGTCCAGACCAGGTATTCATTGAGCTGCAAGGGCGGGTGGATGTAATCCAGTGCGGTCAACTGCTCCACCTGCAGGGGGGTGTCGAGCAACAGATCCATGCGCCCACTGCGCACCTCTTCCAGCGCCTGATCGCGCCTGCCGGCATTGAGGACTTCCACTTTCAGCCCCAGCTCCCCGGCCACCTTGCGCAACAGATCGACGTTGGCGCCAATCAGGTGTTTCGGGTCTTTCGGGTCTTGCCAGGAGTAAGGTGGAGCATCCGGGCTGCCAGTCGCCACCAGACGCTCACACTTGCCAGCCGCCATCGCCAGCGGTGAAAGCATCGCCATCGTGCACACCAGCACCTTGCCTGCTTCACGAAACGCCATCCTTCACTCCTTGCCCGCATAAAAAAACCCGGCCCTCGTTACAAGGGCCGGGCTTCTTTATAAGTGAAGCAGGCGGATCAGACCAGCTTTTCCAGCTCCGGAACCGCTTCGAACAGGTCAGCGACCAGGCCGTAGTCGGCCACCTGGAAGATCGGCGCTTCTTCGTCCTTGTTGATCGCAACGATCACCTTGGAGTCCTTCATGCCGGCCAGGTGCTGAATCGCGCCAGAGATACCGACGGCGATGTACAGCTGCGGGGCAACGATCTTGCCGGTCTGGCCGACCTGCATGTCGTTGGGTACGAAGCCTGCGTCGACCGCAGCGCGCGAGGCACCCACGGCAGCGCCGAGCTTGTCGGCCAGGCTGTACAGGTGCTTGAAGTTGTCACCGTTGCCCATGCCGCGGCCACCGGAAACGACGATCTTGGCAGCGGTCAGCTCTGGACGGTCGGACTTGGCCAGTTCTTCGCCAACGAAGGCGGAGATACCGGCATCGTGCGCGGCGCCTACCGCTTCAACGGCAGCGGAGCCACCTTCGGCGGCCACAGCATCGAAGCCTGTGGTACGCACGGTGATCACCTTCACAGCAGCGCTCGATTGCACGGTGGCAATGGCGTTACCGGCATAGATCGGGCGCTTGAAGGTGTCGGCGGATTCAACCGAAATGATCTCGGAGATCTGGTCGACGTCCAGCAGCGCGGCAACGCGCGGCAGGATGTTCTTGCCGTTAGTGGTGGCCGGGGCCAGCACGTGGCTGTAACCCGTGGCCAGCTCGACGATCAGCGGCGCGACGTTTTCCGGCAAAACGTGGGCGTAGGCTGCGTTGTCGGCAACCAGCACCTTGCCAACGCCAGCGATCTTGGCAGCGGATTCGGCAACGCCACCGACGTTCTGGCCAGCGACCAGCACGTGCACATCACCACCGATCTTGGCGGCTGCGGCGACAGTGTTCAGGGTGGACGGGGCTACGGCACCGTTCTCGTATTCAGCGACAACCAGGATAGTCATTTAGATTACCTTCGCTTCGTTCTTCAGCTTCTCGACCAGTTCGGCCACCGACTTGACCTTGATACCCGCGCTGCGGGCAGCAGGCGCTTCGACTTTCAAGGTCTTGTTGGTGGAGGCGAGCGA
>NZ_RHQR01000032.1:0-34230 GCF_003936645.1 Pseudomonas sp. p106 | reverse complement strand
CATAGAACTCATGTACAGGATCGCTTTGTAGGTCAGGCCGCATTGGGTCGATGGCTGCCGGCCGGGGTACCGCTCATGTCAAAGCGGACACCCACCCGAGGGTCAGTCGTCCGTGCTGGTCCCATCGCTGGAAAATCACCAGCAGCAAGATTGGCGCATACCGCAAGCGCGTATCATTGACCTTGTGATCGCTTCAGCCGCAAGCCTATGAACTGATTGGCAATCAGTTTCTGCTGCTGAGTGTCGTGGACTGAGACGTCCGGGCCTTCGCCGTTGATTGCAGCATGCGTTTTCATTGACTTGCCACTATGACGGGGCAAGGTCGAGTCTTGGCTGGGGCGCAGCTGATCCGATTTGCATGCCAAGGATTTTGGTATTAGCATCGTGGCATTCCAAGGTGTAAGCCCGCTAAGCCTTACAGAGGTGCGGCAGGGCAGATCTTCACCTTCACTAGAATGATCTCTAGGAAGCAGTGAATCAGCCGGGAACTCAATGCATATTTTCATATTGGGTACCGGCCAATGTTAAAGCACCTTGCGATCTGTTTAAGTATTTTGGCGGCATCACCTCAGCTTCGACTCCTTCTACTCCCCCTGGCGTTTTCGATCCCAATCCTTTCGGTAGCTGTGTTGATCTGGGTATGCCAAACTCCATAGTACAGAGCTGGTTATTCTGAAATTATCTCCTTTTGGTCCCTCTGGCCCACTGTGCGCAGCACGTATTTTGTCCGTCGTTTCGGGCTTCAGATTGTGGCCTTATCTATTGTTACGTTATCTGCTAGCATCCAGTCGACCTGCTACATTAGAATTCTAGTGCAATGTAAGGCGTGCCATCACATGATCAGGTGGGCGAACTAACCCTCCTAAGGCAGCTCTAAATATGAGTGCTGCGCTTCAATTTCAAATGCCACCCGACGACTTACTCACCTACTAAAGGGATATTCCTCATGTCGCGTTTAGCCGAATACAGAAAACTTGAGCAGACGCTGGCGGCACAGCTTGCTGAACTCGAGACGATGAAAAACGACGCGAGCTTGAAAAAGGAAATCGAGTTCGAGAAGAAGCTCCGCTCGCTGTTGGAGAGCTACGGTTTCAGTCTTCGCCACGTCGTTGAAATTTTGGATCCCCAGGCGGCGTCGCGTCGCGGACCAGCTACCGCATCGGCAGCGAAACCCTCTCGCAAAGCTCGTGCGGTGAAAGTCTATAAGAACCCGCACAATGGCGAGTTGATTGAGACGAAGGGCGGCAACCACAAACTCTTGAAAGAGTGGAAGCAGGAGTACGGTGCTGACGAGGTCGAGTCCTGGATCGCAAAGTGAGATAACCATCTCAGCTAGCTAAATGGGGGCAGTATTGCCCCCATTTTTTTGCCCCGTAACTTGTCGTGACGTGAGTAGCGGGCTGAGCGGGGCAAGCTAGATCGTCTTGCGTTTCGCTTCTTCAATCCTCTTGCAGGGCCTCGGTGGGATTGTTCCAGCAACCCAGGCTTTCTGAGTCGTAGAAATCGACTTGGTCTACCCCAGCACGATGCATGATCTCCTCTGCTTGCTGAGCGAAAGCCTGAGATCCGCCTCGTACAGAAATCGCGACCCGCTGCGGTGGATTTCTGGTGATCTGCTCTACGATGTGCTGATCCTGATCCGACAGGCTCCAGCCGTAAATAGTGACTGACTCACCCATGGCGGGGATGACCTCCCGGAAGACGCGCTCCAGGTAGGACGAGCTTTCAATTGATTGTTTCCTGTGGTCAGCAGTCCCTTCGCACACCAATCCGCACCATAGTATCTTCTGATGATGCTACTTTGGTACCTCGGTTTGGCCAGCATTCGAAAGGATGCTGGCCTTTTTCTTTCCTAAACGGGGTTTTGGAAAAGTGCGTGGCCGCTTCCCTTGCAGTTAAATTTCCCGATTACCGATTTGTAATCTTCAGGTTTATTGGCTTAATAATTGGGGTTTCAGGCGCAAAGGGAGATACGGAAGCAATGGAGTTGCAGCTAGCACCCAGCTGCTGCATGGTAATATGGGCGTACTCGAGAGCGTCTCTGGAATCGTCCATGGTTTCGATATGGTTCAAGTTGCGTGCGAAGTTCAATTCCGGATCGTCAAAGTACTCGCCGGTTGTGCGGCTTTTCGTTACCTGCGCTGGCTTTAAAGGTATCGGTAGCTGTATGGCAGGTATTTGTTCACCCCCGAGTTCTATGGTCTTGGTAAAAACCAGAAGGGTTTTTGAGGCATTTGCTAATGGGGCGACATGTACTACCAGGTCTCTGTACGCGCCAAGTTCATAAAGCCAATTGCCTGGCAGCGCTGATGCTCGCAATTCCTTGCCTGCCTTGTCCTGTGGCGGATTGGAACGCCAGACTTTTAGTAGTCCACTCAAAGACGAAATTCTGGGTATTGCGGGGTCCGCCATCCTTATCAAGGCTTCAGAGTAGAATTCGGACAGATAATCTCTCAGTGTGCAGGCGTCTACTAAGAATGATTGTAGGGCCAGATAGCATAAAGATGTATGGCCATCCAGGAAGCGCTCATTGGGTTTAAATGATTTTGAAAGTAGGCGGCCGTTTAACTGGTCGTGATACGCTTCCGACAGTTGACGAAGTCTCCATTCGCAAGCTCTAATTTGGTGAGAAATACGAGAGGCGATATCGCAAAAAATTCCGCTTTTTTGTAGGAAGGCAGAGTTTGCTATAAATGACCAGTTATGACCTTGGTCTGCACAGAGCCACGTTGGGGAGGCTGAGGGATTGATGGACCTCCACTCTGGGGGAACGAAGCCCTTTGCCTGTTCCTCAGTCTGAAAAAAATCACATCCAAGAATTTCGAACCCTAAGCCCCTGATATCACGATAAAAGCTTCCGTAACTTTTTATTTGGAAGCTCGCTGCTTTCCCGCTCAACGCGTGTGGTCGGAGATCTGACTTCGGGTCCATCCCGTTCAGAATGCGCCCACCTCCGTACAGATGAAGCTCCCTTAAAATCGGTTCCCAATCCACACCAATGCTCCTTGTCGAGTTCGCAGCGCTATCTTTTCAATTTCAGGTCTACGTGAGGTTAGCGCATACCAATGCCGCGCGTAAGCCAAGTCAGCAAGACGATTCAGGAACTCATGATGCTGATTGTGCTTGAGCACGCATCAGGCGTTCCAAGGGCTTTGATACTCAAGCTTTGGTCTTGTCAAAGGTCAGCTATGCGGGCTGGTGAGTTTTGGGGCTTTCCAAAGCTGCGATGATTAAGCGACTATTCCGTGGCTGGTGGCAAGCTGCCATGCGAATGGAATCAGGGGGCAGGATAGCTGATGTGCTAGCCACGCAACCTCAACTTAATACGGTAAGAATGAGGGCTTCATTTGTCATCCTATCTCGGTTTTCGTGTGTGTAATCTCATCATCCCAGGCGAGCCTCAGGAGCTTTCGCTGACGACGCCATCGGGGAGCTGGGTTCTGGAGAAAGAGCCTGAATACGCGACTTCAAAGCAAAAGATCGAGGAGGGGCAGATAGCGGAAACTTACAGCCTGTCGATCGATGTAACAATTGGCTCGGCGGGACGCTCAGCTACTCTGGACGCTGCCTTCGATGAACTGGTTCCGATTTGCCTCGCGGCAAGCTATCTGACCACCGCAAGCGTTGCAGTGACGCGCTCCTTGCCGCACTCTGAATGCATGATCATGGAGGTCGGGCCGCATTTCCCCCGGCCGCGTGCAATGCGGGGAATCGATGCGGTAACCATTACCTCCGCAGAGTTTCAACAAAGGGTAGAAGCGTTTGTAGGAAACCACTCAAGTACAGGTCTCGTCGAAAAGGATCGGTTACTCGTTCACCACTGGCTTGACGCACAAGCATGCTGGTCGATGGAGGATCTCTGTCTGAGTACTGCCACTCTTCTCGAGATCATTGCTGCCACGGCTCGCAGCGAAGCTAAGGCCGCGGGTCAAGACCTCAAGACTTTCAATCAGCGAATTCAGTACGCATCCACGAGGTTCTCGCTGCCCAATCTGAGCGACGACTTCAGGAACATGCGTAACGATCTCGTGCACGAGGGAAGGCTGTCGGCTACCAAATTCCCAAATAAAGTTGAGCTAGATTGCTCAACTGCGGCAGCTGAGGCTCTAGAATGGATCGACCAGTACATGCACGCAGCGCTTGGGCTCGGCCCCGTAGTCAAGAACAGATTTCCGGCAAATACGTACAGGGGGTTGAACGCGTTTTCCCTGCACTGAGCGGCCTAGCTGTGCCCACTGCGCCAGTCCTGCAAGAGGCCAACAGAATGTGCACCTAGAATGATGCATAAGGTGTTACGCCCCGAGCAGAGGAGGAGGTCTGCTCGGGTGAGCCGCTTAGTTCAACGCGCCTGAGGGAGGGGTGTTTTTGCTTCTGAATCCTCTAGGTGAAACGCCGAATCTCGACTTGAATGCCCTGGAAAAGTGGCTCACATCGTTGAAGCCCCAAGCGAAGGCCATGGCCGAGATTTTCTGGATATCGCTCTCCGACTCGAATTCTGAAGCGCACTTGTCCAGTCTTCTGTCCAGGATGTAGCGCCCGATCGATAGGCCGTGTTGAGCGAAAATTCGGTGAAGCGTTCTCTTGGACGTACCCAGCTCGCTAGCGATCATCTCGGGGGTCAACTCAAAATTCGCAAGCTTAGCTTCGATGCAGCGTTGAGCTTTCTCGAAATATGACTTCTGAACCCTTTCGGTGTACGTCGAGGCCTGGTTCTCAGATGAGCCTCTGAGACCACCCCCTTTAACTGATCCAACCTGCGGTTTCTTCGCCATTGGCGGTATCTCCCGCATGCTCCTCCCATCGTGCTCAAGCGGCGTTGGATGGAGAAAGGCATTAGATTGAGTGCCGCAACGAAGGTACCGAGAAGGTAAGCATCAGCGACCACCTTTCACCCTAGATGTGGGTGAGCCTTTCATTGACGAAGGTGTGGTGGCTATTTACCATCGCGCCTGATTTGGTCAGGTGCCCTTAAGCATTGCGGTCCCCCTGATTGCCAAGCACCCTCAGAATAAGCATCTCTAGCAAGCAAGGACGCCCCTCGCATGTTCAAAACATTCTGCAAGACCACTGCTGTACTCTCCATCGCGCTGCTCTACGGCTGCGCCTCTGCGCCGTCCATGGAAAAAATGCAGGCCGACGTCGCCCAGTACTCGTTACCTAAGGCAGCGGTTACCGACAAAGGCTTGGTCTACGTCGTTCGGCCAAGCAACGCAGGAATGATGGTGCGGTTCAACGTCTTCCTGGATGACAAGGAAGCTGAGTCCGAAATGGGGTACAACCGGGGCAACCAGTACATTTATTTCTACGTGACGCCAGGCGAGCACGTAATCAGCTCCAAAGCGGAAAATTGGGCTGAGATGCCTGTTACGGTCAAGGCCGGCGAGGTCATCTACCTCAAGCAGGAAGTCGAAATTGGCGTCGTAATGGCTCGCAATAGCTTGAAAATGCTGAACGATGTAGAAGGTCGCTATCTGGTGAAGGATGCAGCGCTCGGCACCGTTGCTAAAGAGAGCAAGTGATTCGCTGCTTGATCGCGTGCTGATGCAGAAAGGGCGACCACGTGTCGCCCTTTCTGCATTCTGCTATTCGCAGTTTCTATGAGAGGCGGGGTCGTGGAGGGGATGGCGAAGAAGTACGGGGAAGACGGGCGAGACCTGGTTGAGTCCCAGCCGAATGCTGAACTCGAGGCTGTGTTCGGTCGTTATCCACCGATCGACACTCGGGCAGCTGAGTCTGTGGGCTTCAAGCATGACGGCAGCCTCGATGTCTTGATACGAAACTGCATGGCCTGGCGCGACTGAAGCACCAGATGTAGTACCCCCTGGTCCCGTCCCGGCGCTAGCGCCGGCTCATGACAACGTTGGCTCGGATGCACAGCAAGCCATCGAGCTGTCGGGCCATCACCTGCTTTCTGTGTGACTTTGTCTCCTACAAAGAGCTGGTCTATAACTCAGTGGCCACTACGCATAGGAGGGCGACCATGAGTAAAGATCAGGACAGAACCATATCTAGGCGAGCCGATGGTACTTGGGAGAACAAACGCAATGATGCCAGCCGCGCCTCGAGTGTGCATGACACGCAGGCAGAGGCTCAGAAGGCGGCCCGAGAAATGCTCAAGAAACAGGGGGGAGGGGAGCTGACGACTAAGGGAGTAGATGGGAGGATTCGCGACAAAGACACAGTCGCTCCAGGGAATGACCCAAGCCCTCCAAAAGGTTAGTTAAAGGCCCCCATGCGGGGCCTTTTTTGCGGGCGACGTGTACAGCGCTGAAGAAAGCGAATGAGCTGCTGACGCAGAATGGAGACAGTACCCATACGGAGGTCGTGCATGGCGCTTGACTGGCAACTCATCAACAACCAGGGCCTTGAGTCCCTAGACTTGGACTGCCTGCTTCAGACGGTTGAGCGGTTGGATTGCTTCAGCTTTCAAACTGAAATTTCTCGGTTGGAGCGAGATCAGGCTCGATGGACCGGCGCGCAGCTCGAATGTCTACGCTTCATCGGCGCAGTGCTAACGATGATGCTCCATGCAGATCGGCCGCAGGAACCCTTTGGACCCATGTTCGTTATGGGAGCACAACGCAGCGCCATTCCATCTGACTTTCCTAGAGAGAGCGTTCGAGGGATAGAAGTGTGGGCAACCTCTCTCAAAGAGCCGGAGCTTCGCGCGAGATTCTTGGACGTGATTTGGATTCAGGGACGCTCTTTCCCGGCCGCTCAAGCTGCCGTAGAGGCGTACCTTGCCTCTGCGTTGAAATTGGAGGATCCGAAAGACTGGAATTCCTCTGTGAAACGCATGGAGCGAGCCTTGCGTCTTTCAGCAGGCCTCGGCAAAGGCGGAACAGAGCTGCGACAGAAGGTGCTGAACGAGATCGAGGCCATGCTGCACCGGCACAAGGGTATGGATCCTCTTTACCTAACCCTGCGCCTCACTCGGTTGCTATTAGAGTTTAACCATGGCGACACCAGACAGTTTGCTGATTATGCGCGTTCAGCCGCAACGGAGGCCGAAGACGCCCTAGATTTTTGGAGAGCAAAAGACTACCTCCAGCTTGAGGCCGATTGCCATCGAGCGGCGGGAGATATTGAGAAGCAGGGCGCTGCGCTACGTGACTCAGCTGAAACCCTGGTGAAAGAGGCCGAGTTGGCGCAAAAGCGCTCTGGTCGCGGTGCGATGGTTGCTGCGTCAGTGTTATCGGATGCGGTAGAGGCAATGCGCCAAGCACCAGGGGGACGGGAGCGTGCAGCAGAGTTGCATGAGAAATTGCTGGTCTTGCAGCAAGAGTCGGTAGTCGAGTTTAAGCCGATCTCGACCAGTCTCGACATCACCCAATTGATTCAGAATTCCACCGCAGCGGTTAGGGACAAAACCATCAATGAGGCGATAATTGCATTCTGCCACATGGCAAAGCCACCCTCGGTGGCAGACCTAATACGGGAGGTCCACAAGCAGGCTCGCGTGGCAGTGTTCAGTAGCCTGATTTCTAGCGAAGTGTTGAATTCGCGTGGCCGAGTGATCGCCCGGGCCCCCAGTCTTGAGGAATCTGACGATCCTAAGCTCGAAGGCCTTCGCTGGCGAATGTTTGGGCAAGCGCGCATGGGTCGGAGTCTGGCAGTCCAGGCAACGCTTAACCCTGCCAGGATGGAGATTCTCGGGGCACATAGCCAGGACCGCCTGCATCTTCTGAGCTTGATTGAGCACAGCTCCTGGATCCCGCCTAACCACCAGGAAAGTATCCTCCGTGCCCTCGTTGCGGGCTTCGAGGGTGACATGCTCGTCGCCGGCCACCTAATACCCCCACAGCTCGAAGCGTTGATAAGACACGTGGTTGAGTCTTTGGGGGGCGCAACCTCAATGCTAGAACCTGGCGGCGTTCAGCCAGAGCGACCATTAGGTGTTCTACTTGAGACACCTGAGGCGCTCAGGGCTTTCGGGGCGGATGGAGTCTTTGAGTTGCAGGATCTCCTTATCGACCCATTAGGCACCAACCTACGGAACGAGGTGGCGCATGGACTGCTCGACGACTCTGGGATGTTCGAAACAGATGTGTTGTACGCGTGGTGGCTCCTACTTCGCTACTGTGTTCTAACGTCCAAAATCGCGGCACGGCGGCTAGGCGAAACACCACCAAGCACGGCCGACACGTAACTGAGTGCACGGGCGGCCGGTGAGGGGCCGGACATGACCGATATAAGGCCCTAGTGAGAAGGGCAGGTATTAGGCAGTGCGAGCCCTTGCACGGGTGGCCAGAAGCGTTCCATCCGGCGGCGTTGCGCTGAAGTAATCATTGATTCCATCAAAGACTGCCTGCGCTAGCCGTTTTTGGTGACGGGGATCGCACAGCTTTCGGCAGTCATTGTCGTTGGAAATAAACCCTGTCTCGACGAGAATCGAAGGGATATGCACCACTTCGGACTGCGGTCACCAGGCGGCTGGCTTCGGGGAAGTGCCCGAGCGAATTTGCGACATGGGTGTTATCTAGATCGATGATCAATCTATCAGGGGACTGTAGGGTGAAGGTGCGGTACTGAGGGCGGCCGTTCAGCTCAAAAACTAGTCGTAACCGTTCCCCATCATCAGCTGCTCTAGCAGCCAGAAGCCTTGGAGAGGCTTTCGCGGATAGGGCCCATGGGACTGCTAGGCCAGCCAACAAGCCGGTAGTGATTCGGCGTGAATCTGTAGTTCTTGTAAGGCTCGATGGGGGGGCAAGGATGTTGGTTAAGGCTCAAGAAAGGGCGTTTGTCCCGCGCAGGGTAATGCGTGAGATTACCTACGCTACCTTTATGGGGGGGATCCCGACGGTACTCAGCAGCGCAACTGTTACCGAGCTGAGGAACGCCGTGAATGCGCTGCTCGCGGCACCAGCTTTGATGACGTATTACGCGATACTGATGGTTGTCTGCGTCATTTTCACAGGCTTCAGTTTCCGGACTCGGTTCCGCTCACCGTCCCACCAGATGGGCGTACGTAAAACCCAGGGGTTTTTCGCGGATATCAGCGGAAGCTTCCTGATGGCGCTCCGCGCGGCGTTAGGTGCGATGCTTGGTTTTATTCTGGTTTGGGCGACCTCAGAGCCTGAGACGATTACCTCAGAGGCGATCATCAGAATGTTCCTCATGATCTCTACATCGCTTGCCTGCTGTGTCTGGCTAGCGTGCATGAAGGAAACCTTCAAGAATCCATACGGCTTCCGGCGATATGAGTAAGTTGGATACCGACAAGCTCAGTGCACTCAGCCGGAGCGTTCGAGCCAGACCATTGAGTAACCCATAACCGCTCCGCCGAAGCTTGCCTCAAGACCGCCGCTTTAGGACACGCCTGTGGTTCCCTGCGATAATGCGGGATGTCCTTAGCGAGCGGATCGCCCTGTGTTTGACTTCAACGAACTGTACTTCTTCGCCCAAGTGGTCGAGCACAAAGGTTTCGCCGCGGCAGCGAGGAACATAGGTATCCCCAAATCCAAGCTCAGTCGCCGAGTTCTAGCCCTTGAAGAGCGGCTGGGTGTACGCCTCATCCAGCGCTCAACTCGCAAATTCACAGTTACTGAGATTGGTCAGGATTACTACCGCCACTGCGTCGCCATGCTGGTCGAAGCCGATGCTGCGGAGAAGGTCATCGAGGAGTCTAGGTCCGAACCCCATGGACTAATACGAGTCAGCTGCCCGCCGGCGCTGGCGGCGATGGGAGTGAGCGATGCTATGGCGAAGTTCATGGTTGCTCACCCAAAGGTCCAGATCCAGGTAGAGAGCACAAACCGGAGAGTCGATGTGCTTGGGGAGGGCTTCGACATTGCCCTGCGCGTGCGTTTTCCACCACTCCAGGACGAGAACCTGTTCCTCAAAGTCTTCGGCGAAAGCTACCAGAAGCTTGTGGCGAAACCGTCCTTAGTCGAAGGCATTGAATTGGAAGTGCCAGGCGATCTGATCGGACTACCGAGCATGGACCTGGCTCCTGCCAACCGCGACCACCGCTGGGCCTTTATCGATCCCTCCGGGGATCGAGTAGAGATTCCTCACTCACCACGGTTTGTCACTGCTGACCTAGACGCGCTCCACCGCGCCGCGGTCCAGGGCGTGGGTGTCGTTCAGATGCCTGAGGTTATGGTGAGACATGATTTAGAGGCAGGCTTGCTCGTAGAGGTTCTCCCCGCGTATCGACCTCCTAGCGGGCTCATCCATGCTGTCTATCCGTCTAAGCGAGGGCTACTCCCTTCAGTCCGTGGCCTCATTGATCTTCTCGCTGAAGAGCTTGGGGCAAACGCTGAAGCGGATCGGAAGGCCTGTGAAGCAGCAGGCAAGATATCTAAACCGTAGTGGTCGGAAAGCACTCAGACAACGTGGGATGACGAGGTCTAGGATATCTGCCTATCGAGCATTGCCCCCTATAGGCTGTCCAAGCTGCAAATCTGCCAGATATCGCCAGCGGGATAATCGCAATACATGACCCGAAATTGATCCAAAGTGAGAGACCGATCGTCGGGTTTACCAGCTGAGTAACTGAATAAAAAGTGTCTGATTGTTCGGGTACCGCATGTTTTTCAATGTCATGTAAATCAGATTGACATAGTGACAATATCGGTAATTTCAGTTTGCTCAGCGGGTTAGGATTTTATCGCCAAACAAAACGGCAGGGCTTGATAGTTAAAGTCTTATTATAATGCTGTCAATAGGATTAACCTGCGTATGCAAACGTCGAGGTAGAATTTTACACGCCAAAAAAAATAGTTGCAGCGAGGGTTGCTGTAAGCTAATTATTTCTACGCCACAACATGAACACGACGGCGTTGAAGCTCATGCTAAATACCTCAGTTCTATCGCTGCTCTGCCAAAAAGAAATGCCAGTGGACCTTCAGTGCATCATCAATGGAGAGCGCTTCAAAAGATCTGAATACGGCCATAAGATTGACAAGCGGCTATCGGTGACATATCCGGTGTTCCTGGACGCTTATGCACTGCGATCCGGTGTTCGTGGCGACGAACAGGATATGTATGAGTTTTTCATGCTTCATTATACAGACGATAGCATCGACATCGTCAGGTCGCAATGTATACGGTTAAGTCAGATTAAGGATTTAGCAGGTCATAAAGTCGAATCTAAAAACTCCTTAAGCTTCGACGAATGGCGAAAGATACAACCTTCAGTTGAGCGATTGAAATTTTATAGTGGATGGTTTTTACCTACGCTAGGACAGGCAGGCCAGCACATTAACTTGCTCAACATTTACCAAAAATTCGGTGCGGATTTTTGTGCCGAGGTTCACCGCGTGCTAGGCATCTATATCCTCAAGGTCAATCCGAAAACCGCGAGAATGAAAATAAATGCAATGCTTGTGGTTAATGGCATTCTTGTTGAAATATTTGAAACTAAAGATCAGCTTAAATATGCGTTCGGAGATCGCTTGCTCGAGGTGCTGGAAAAGCTCTGGGTTTACTTCATGCGTAGCAATTTCAACAGGCTGAGCGAGATTAATTTCTTTGAGGCAGTAAAAAGCTTAAATGATTTCTATATGAAATATGGATTCATAGAGAGCTTAGGCTACCCATTGCACGGCCGACTAGCAAAAATGCTATTAGGTGACGTTGTTAGAGGGAAAAGATTTAACTAGAGCCCGCGATTACTCGAACACCTGAGTTACTTCATTAGGACCATCGTTATCGATCAGTTCTTTACACTTGAGGTGGATGATGAGACACCGAATTTCCAGTGGCCAGGTATCTAAGTACCTTCTCACTGAGCAGGGGCGCTTACTTGAGCGTCGCATGTTGAATACCATGCTATTCCAGACCCAGACACTTGAATCTGGCTGTAGAGTTGCCTTGGCTCTATTTTGTGCGTTTCTCAACGTCGTGGGAATAAAGGATCTTCCAGTATTACTCAATAGTGTCACAGTCGCGTTTAGAGGCTTTTTGCTTATTGAGGTGGATGGGCCGCTTCATCATTTAGATAGAATATTTAAGTTCTCATGCAAAATAATTGCAGCAATTTGTCCGGGATGTGATTACCAGAAGCTAATCGAGCAGCTATCCAATGATGATGCTAGCCGACAGGCCTATCTTAGCCTTAATCGTAACGCAGCGCTTCTTGAGTATTACCAGGGTTGGCCAATTAAAACCCTTGACGATGAAGTGGTTTGGGCGGACCTAAGAGAGCTTCACCGGATTCATGGTTTAGCGGTGGCACGGCTGTATCATAAAGCTCTAAAAAATTACGGAAAAACTCTGGATGCTCAGACCTTCAAGCGTAAGCGTACATTGATCATTGATACCTTGAATGCAATATTGATGCTGTTGGTAAAAAGCGAAGATTTAGAGCATTTACAGACTCCGCTGGGAGTAAATCAGGTTTTTGAACGCGTTAAAGTAATTATGCTTGTTCAATACCAGGCGGAGCGTCCAGGGGAAAACGTTGACATACTATTTGAGACCAGATGGAGCAGAATATGGGTTGAAATTTACGCATTCTTCATTGGGGAAAAGTTAATCTCGGAGCCGTTGTATCCTATCCCAAAGGGTAAAATACGTGGCCCTGTATCAAGATCGTCCTTACCTAAAGATGAGCTTGACGCCATAGGAACTTTCGGTGTGCTTACACCTATTCCACTTTCAATTCGAGACGAAGCAGCGGCAAGTCGAATATATGAACAAATCTGCACCGATCTTGATCTGATGAAGAATGCCTGTGAAGAAGCAAGGGGTAATATTTTAAAGGCACACTGGAAGAGGATTCACCTTGCGGAGAGGGGAAAGGTCTGCTCTGCGAATGATAGCACTGAGGCGCGCGAAAAACTGGAAAATCGGTGTCGGACCTGGCAGGAATATAATTACCATGTCGCGGATCAAAAAAATAAATCAACACTTTATTCCTTGCGCTCGGCGATGGATCCAGAACTAGCGCTGCTATCAAACTCTACTTTGTTGCCGTTCTTCTATCTATTGGTTGCCGAGCATCCGGCCATTACGGCATCCTGGTTGATAAATTACGAATTATACGATAAGCATGGGAATCTGAAGGGGCTTCAATCAGACGATAAAATTGCGGTGAGCATTAAGCCTAGGAGAGGGTCAAAATCCGCACAGCAACCAATCTATCTCAATGAGAAGGCCAGATTGCTTCTTGATGAAGTATTGATGTTGACCAAGCAGGCGCGAGATTACCTGCGTAGCACGGGTAATGATGATTACCGATATCTATTTTTGACTGCTAATGGTTTCGGTGAGCCAAGACGAAAAAAGCAAAGCGTTCCGCCCTTGAATGATTTGACTTACGCGCAATCAACCCTGAGGGCTGTACTGCTGAGTAAGCTTACGCACAGACCAGATGGAAAAGAGTTTTTTGACAGGGTGACCCTCAAAACCATGAGGACCACCGCAGCCCTGAAAATTTACTTTGAAACTGGACGATTAAGGGATATGGCCGATGCGTTAGGCCATAAAACACTGAACAGAAAACTCCTAGAAAAATACTTGCCGGCGCAATTACTTCGATTTTTCCTTAATAGATGGATCCGGATTTTTCAGACGGCGATCACCTACAAGGCAGTCGTTGGTCGACCTTGTCTTCATGAAGCGATGGGCCTCAGCAATGATCAAGAACTTCAAGAGTTTCTGCTGCATCACGACCTGAAACCACTTCCGAACCATCTAATGGTGGGGACTTACGGCCTGCCTGAAATTAATGTGAGCAAGAAACGGGAGAACCTCCACGTGGTATTCCCAATTACATCAGAGAGGTGCACCTTCGTACTGTCTTGTGTGGCTGCTGTGGAGCGACTCAAAGCTAACGGACATGAGATCTCGGAGGTAGGCAAGCATTGGTGGAGAACTGGCAAGTTCTTACAGATGTCGTCGGGGCTTCACGAGTCGGGTCAGATACGCGTTTACTCTAATGAGGTGCTATCAATATTTAAAACAGCAAGCCATTCAGAAGCACTTGTAAAAGTGCTTGCTCCGATCATGGCTCAATCAGCGAGTAGGTAAACGAGCCTTTATCATGGAAAACTCTGATTATTCAAGCCGGGATCTACAATCCCAAGAGACTAAGTCCTTAGCAGAAAGGCTCGATGAGGTTCTGAAGCTGCCATTCTCTGAAAGTCTTTCAGCATTGAATGCGTTAGTGCAACAAGGTGCATCAGGCGATTATAACATAGACGCACCAGATTGGCTGGTTGATGGCACAAACTTTCATTCGCCTATTTGGTCGTGCTATTTCGGAGAGGCTGATGAGTATTCGGTTAAAAGGCTCATAAACTTTGATGTGCGACTGGCAAACGGAAGCTCCCTGACAGACCCTGATAACATTAGTACGCTCACATGGATTAGGTATTTTCTTGCTGTTCAAATTCATCCTCGGTTCAATGGTGGGGCACGTAAGGCTCCAAATTTTGAGTTGTTAAAATTCAATAGGGGGCTGCACGTCATTGATTACATTCTAATGAATGACGCTTCGGATTTTGATATCGGTGAAAATGGCTTAGGAATGGTTTCGGTAAATTCTTTCAAGAATTTCCTAATTAAGAATACGGCTACTCCTATTTCCGATTATCTTTATGAATATCCTGTCAGATTAGCGAGCTGGTTTCGATCCAAACTAGGCGAGGTGTCAGATGCAGAAGTGGATGAGGCGTGTGGGAAATTCCCGCTAATAAAAAATATTCCCTCTCAGGAGGATAGGATCCTAGGCTTTACAGATCACGAGCTTATTAAGGTTCGCTCAGTTATTGCTCTGAATGGCTGGTACGATTTGTACCCTGGCGGGAAGAGATTCAATCCTCGTACTTTTATTAATACGGAATACAGAAATACTCTTTATGGCGTCTCCTTGATGCCCCGTGTAATTCCGGAGTTAAATCTTGATGATTCTCTCGCTAGAGAGTATCCGGGTGTGCCAGTAACAAACGTTCCGAAACCTGGCGTTACCCTAGAACAACTGCGTAACTATGTATCGGTTGTGCAAAAAATACCAGTTATTGAGGCTAGCTATGGAATTAAAGGTGTGTCGATTCAAAGTTTTGAGACCATTAGTGCTGCAAACTTGCTGGAACTGGTGGATCAAAAAAATCGAGGCCGTTTTGTCACCATTCCCTATGCAGTGCTACTCCACGCTCTTGGGAATAGTTTTCAGTTCTTTATTGATTACCGTCATGCGATTCTCGAAGCGACGCTTAATATGTTAACTGCGGTTAAATATCATAATTTTGATTCTAGTCCTAGGATGAGGCAAGTCGAAGAGGTTTTCTCCAGCGTATCGATCCCTCAGCCGCTTCATGCGCTCGGCGTCAATAATTGGTGCATAGAGCGTCTTAGCTTCGATGTTAGCAATTTTTATGGAGAAGTGCGTAGTAATCAATATTTGTTATATCTTTATCAGGTTATGATCGGCTCGTTTCTGATTATAATCGGTAGTTTGGGTCTCCGGAGGCAATCGGAAATTCTGGATTTAGATCCAGTTCACTGCCTGGAACCCCCCGTTGATCCATATCTACCTGGCAATGTATCTATAAATTACTGCTTGAACTATTCTGCAAGAAAAACTGGCACTAGGAACCAGCATCAAGTCTTAAGTGTAGGTATCACCCAGCCGCTTGCTAGATTTATTTGGGATCTAATGGGGTTCAGGCGAAAGTGCGATCAGGCAGGCGTCCTTTCAAGTAAGGCGAGATTGTTGTTATGGTTGGATCAACGCAAGGTGACGGCGGGTCCTATTAAAGTTGTTTCGTATAATCAGGCCCTGGATGCGGCTTGTGATTATTTTCAAGTCCAGACTGTGAAGATTGATGGCGTTGAAAGGCGATATTATTTGCGTCAACACCAGTTGCGTAGATTTATTGCCCTGGCTTTCTATCACTCGTCAAAAGGAAATATCGAGGCACTTCGCCATTGGCTTGGGCACTCTGACGTGGAGCACGTTTATATCTACATTTCTGAAACTACACCTGGAATGGTTCTTGATTCTGTAAAGGCAGAAGTGATTGTGGATTTCATGTTTAATGGTGAGGATAGCATCGAAGGGCTGGACTTCCTTAAGCAGAAAATCATGGAGAAATACTCTGCTGAAGATTTCGTAGTGCGATCAATAAATGAAATTGATAAGTCTTACGAGCCGCTAGTCAAAAGGGGCTTGAAGAATTCTAGTGTTTCTTTGGTAGACCTGATCGATCAACAAACAGGCTACGATGAAGTGATGAAGATGTTGAGCACTCACGTAATTGATCTTACTCCAGAGTTTTTTATCGCCACCATGGAGGATGGCAGTCAAGAAAACAGGTTTAATCTTGTTTTGAAGATTGCGGAGGCTCAAGATGCACGGTGATCGCTCTAGGAGGTCGATGTTGAAGTTGTATGAGCTGTTACGAAATATCAATGACTCTCCTCAATCGTACGTGCATGATAGAGAGTGGTTGTCGATACTAGTTACTCAGCGCAGCTTGGCAGAGTACAGTAATCTGGAGCTGGGAATTCGTGGGTGCGCGATGGGTACATTCAGAAGTGCGGCCTCCCATCTGGCGATAGGGTTTGATGGTATAAACAAGTTGAGGATAAGTGCTCGCGCTCGGATTTTGGCGCTAACAACCCCAAAGGCGATTAAAGCCTCAAAGAGTCGTCGAGATTACGTTTCCGAAATAGCGGAACTTCAGAATCGATTGGGAATCATGTCGCGGGACTTCTGTCAGATGCAGATCGTTGTTTATAAGTTACGGTTGATATCGCAGCACCTTGCGACTGATGATGGAATTAGAGATCGGAAAAAATGGTGGATTCGCGAGATGAGACAGGTCGAGATTATTTATGAAGGTGGGTTGAACAAATCATGGGCAGAGCAAAGCAATGCTACATAAAACTTGGCGTAGGGTCAAAGCTCGCAACTCATGCCTCATCGTTGAATGAGCCGCCGTTATTTAAAGGCGCTACAGGCTTCCCGGTACTATACTTCCCTGATGGAGGCTACTGCTTTGAGTTCAATGCTTATTTGGCTACGATTTTTCTTGATCGTAGTTATTCCTTAGTCGGCGACAGGGGAGGTACCTATGCGCAGATAGCTGCGGATCTGTCTCATCTCATGAGACACATGCACAGCAATCGTATTTGTGCTATGCAGATGAGTGATTCACGTTTTATGGGTTTTATTGATGGGCTCAATGTTGGAAGAAATCCAGATGGAAGCCCACTTCGCGATCCTAATAGAATCCGAGCGATAGGATCTACCTGTCTGGATTTTCTACATCACATGGGGATATTTTATCACAGATCAAGCTTCGTCGCTCCCGACGGTGCAATCAGGGGGTACCAGAAGCACCAACTTCCAACATTCAAGAAAAAAGTAGCGGGTCGTCTTCGCTGGTATCATTTTCATCTTCCAAATCCTAGGCCAGAGGACCACCGGCACCCCATTGGAGATATATCGCTGAAGAAGCTGTATGGAGCTGCCAGCTCGGTTGGGTCTTATGAGCTTCAGCAAAGGAATATCATTCTTCTCTCAGTGTTTGAGCATACGGGAGGGCGCAGAGAGGAATGTAATAATCTCCTAATTTCGGATCTGATTACAGCGCTGGAAAGTGGAGAACCATCGCCTAAAGTCAGACTGCCGACTCTTAAGCGGGGCAGAATTCATTTTCGGTACATCCCTGTGCCAAGAATCTATATTCAACAATGGATGGACTACGTTAACTCGACTCGTCTGGTCTGTATTCTTGAGAAAGGTGTCGTGGATGATGGCTATCTTTTCATCAATATAAAAACTGGAAAGCGGCTGGGCAGTACGACTATTACTAAGATTTTTCAAGAGCTGCGTGCATCTGCGGGGCTTCCCGAAAGAACGCATCCTCACATGTTTCGACACAGGTTTATCACAAACAAATTGAAATCGATCATGCTTGAGTTTGATTTTGAGAATCAAGACAATTTCAAGAGGGCATTGGCTGACTTTAGTGGGTTTTACGAGAAGCTCAAGCAGTGGACCGGTCATGCCAGGATAGACTCACTAGAGAGGTATATCCATCTAGCATGTAATGAGCTTTCCGATTTAGGCCCAATAGTGGAACACGCTCAGCAAGCCGAAGCCTTTCGAGCAGTGAGTCGGGTTCTCAACGGCGTAAAAGAAAAACTGGATAAGGGGGAAATCACAGAGGCGGAATACAAGAAAGAATTTCGGCGAACCATTGAAACTGGATTGGGCAATCTGTTCAGTGATGCTTGGAAGTCGGTGATTTACACGTCTAACGGTGACTCACCTTCTCATCGGTAACGGTTGCCTTTCACTGACCAAGAGGCTAAGTGCCCTTTGAAGTTCGTGTTACTACTCTCTATGAATAGCGATTCTTGAGGATCTAATATGGAAGTCAATGCGATTGACGACGTCACGGTTGGTAAACTCTACGAGGCAGCAGCATCTTTTGGCACTAAGGAGATGCAGGACCGAAACAAAATTTTGCTTGCGGTATTCGAGCATACCGGTGCTAGCGTGCATGAAGCACTGAATCTGACCACAGCGTCCGTCTTGAATGCGCTTAACATCGCCGGCGATAGGGATGTGGTTCTTTTCCCGCGGCTTAACTCAAAAACATCGCCGGGAGGCACAGGGAAACGGCGTAGCTATGTACGAACTGCCGATAGACAGTTTATGCTTGTGCCTAAGAATATTGTCAGTCAATGGGCTGAATATATTCATACGAGTCGCGCTTCTTGTGTCAAGAAAGCCGAGGCCGATGATGACTGTTACCTCCTTGTTGACACTAAGACGGGTGAAAAACTTACTCCGAATTCAGTTGCTCAGATCATGCAAGATTTGAGTGAAGCTGCGGGCTTAGCGCAGCCTGTTACGGTGCGGATGATTCGAGACAGGTTTATTCTTAAACTCTGCGCAGTCGAGCTGATTCAGTACTGTAGAACCGTGCTTGAGAACGCCCACAAATTCACGGTTGAACACAGCAGTGACGAGATTTTGAAGCACTACTTGAATCTGAATCATGTTAGCTCCCGACGACATAAAGATTAAGCATTTTTCTCATTGCTCAAACGGGGGCGCCACGGGTCAACTCACAGCCCGCAGGCGTCCTTTGCTTTTGAAGCGGATGACTCCCTCCTTCCACTGGATCCCAGGGTTAGTTGTTTTGGGGAGGGATAGGTTTGGCACCTGTGGCGGTCAAGGGGCATTGCGCTAGACAGATCTGTCTTCTCAGCAGCGCATTGAGAGGTAAGGGCAGCAACAGACGTAAATTCGGCGCTGGTAAATTGACTCCGCGTGCGCGAGAGGTGTTGACCTGTCAAAAAAACGTAGCGTATTCTCTATATGGTGTGCTCTCATAATTTTAGGCACTATATGTAGTGTTTTTCGTGTTTGGCCATTATTATGCCGCTAGGGACTGGAGGTTGATTCATGTCAAATGGGTCTGGACCGCGTACGTATCACGTATTGGCACTGTCTGGGGGTGGTTATCGGGGGCTGTACACGGCGACCATCCTTGCAGAGCTAGAGCAGGCTCTGGGCCGACCGATCGCCTCGCATTTCGATTTGATCTGCGGTACGTCGGCGGGAGGCCTGCTCGCATTAGGTTTGGCCAGCGAGATCCCTGCCCCCGAACTGAAGTCATTATTCGAAGACCAGGGAAAGCAAATTTTCGGTGTCCGCAGCTGGTGGCGTCGGCGGGTCGGAATGTACTTCAAGGCCAAGCATTCCAACCACGGCCTCAAGTCGGTTTTGGAGCAGCGGTTTGGTACAGCGACTATCGGTGATTTGAAGCATCGAGTACTCATCCCAGCCGTTAATTTCACCACGGGGCGGGGTCAGTTCTTCAAGACTCCCCATCACCAGACCTTCGAGCTTGATCACCGACTCAGCATCGTCGACGTAGCTTTGGCTACTTCCGCCGCGCCGGTATATTTCCCTTCTGTTCGCAATCCCCGAGGTGTCTTTGTAGATGGCGGCCTGGTGGGCAACGCACCCGGTTTGTTTGGACTGCATGAGATACGCACCTTCCTAGACAAAGACCCCCAGGCCATTGTGCGAGTTTTGGCTATCGGAACCATGACCATCGGGGCAACGATTAGCGGTAAAACCAGCCTAGATCGAGGCATTCTTGGTTGGGGTGGGAGTCTTTTCGATCTGGTGATCTCGGCTCAGGAATCGTCTGTCGACTACATGCTCACGCAGTCGATAGGAGAGCGATATTTCAAAATTGACGACCAAGTCACTCCTCAGCAAAGCAGTGATGTGAAGTCACTTGATGAGGTAACCACCGCTTCCACCAACACGCTTCGCGATCGTGGCGCCAGTGCAGCACAGCGTGCACTTGGAGATCCGCGCTTCGCACCTTTCCGTACTCACGTCCCAACAAGTCCCATTTTCTACCATGGCCCCAACAAAAACTCGGAGGGGGTGTAAATGCTCGACCTTTCTAAGCTGTTCCACACCGAAACGACAGACGACTGCCTGTTGGAAGCGCTAGAGCTTACTGACGTCGAGCGAGCTTACATCGCCGCTGCCAAGGAAGACGTGCGCAACTGCTTGCGGACAGGTGTCCCCCGTGTCCTCAGAGACATGGGGTACAAGGGGGAGGTGCCAAAGCCACGTTTCTTCACGCAGGGCTCCTGGGCTTACAAGACCCTCAATGCGCCTGCGCATATCCCGCCGCAACAGGGCGATTGCGATGACGGCGCTTACCTTCCAATCAGTTTCTTGAAAGGAACAAGAAGGCCGAGTGTTGCAAGCGCAGTTTTTTTCACAGCTGCGGAAACTGCCCTTGAAGATTTGGTAAAGGAAAACCAAGCACTGGGGTGGAAACTGATCCGCGACAAAGACACCTGCATCCGAATCCAGATCTCAACCACGGCACACATTGATATCCCACTGTACTCGATCCCCGACGAAGAATTTGTCACCTTAGCTAAGGCGGCTACGCGTAGCGGGTATATGAGTTTCGATGAAGCATTCAACGCGCGGGGGGCCGAGTCGTGGGCTGATCTTCCTACCGACCAGGTAATGCTCGCACACAGGAAGGATGACTGGGTTAGCTCAGACCCGCGGCCTGTGAAGAACTGGTTCGTCGACCAGGTAACGGACAAGGGCGAGCAGCTTCGTAGAATTGTGCGATACCTAAAGGCCTACCGTGACTGGCAGTGGAAGGCCGGTGGACCTTCCTCAATCTTGCTGATGGCAGTCGCAACGCCACTTTTCACCAAAGTGAAGGGTAGGGATGACTTGGCGCTTCTGGAGGTACTCAAAGGGCTTCCTGATGCACTGCGTAAAGGCGTTAATAACCCAGTCGATGAGTCAGAGAGCCTTACCGCGCGACTCAGTGCTGAGGAGCTTGAAGAAGCTGCTGAGCAATTTGAGAAACTTGAGTCGAATCTCAACGGGGCGGTCAACGCATCTGACCCAGCCTCCGCATGTGTTTGGCTTCGCAAGATGTTTGGTCCTCGCTTCCCTGAGCGCACCGATCTTGTGAGGGTCGTAACGGTCGCTTCAACGATAGCTGCTATCCCGGCCGAATCAGCAGCCAGTGAGTTCGTTGGTACTTCCAAGGCAGGGTAGGCTCATGGGCTCGAAAAACGAGGCAGTCATTGAAGCGCTAGAAGCGCGCGGTTTCCGTTACGTTGGGCGTGACGCGCAAAGATGGCTGTCCTTTGTGGGAGATCTGAGCACCAGTGAAGGCGCACACGGCTGCGAGCTTGAGGTTGATCCAGAGTTTTATGAGCTGCCGCGGGTGCGGCTCATCAGAGTACCTGCCGCTTTACGTCCCATTGCCCCTCATATCGGAGAAAATGGGAGTATCTGCTACCTCACCAAAAGCACAGTGGTTCTCGATTTCTTCGACCCCGTTGGCCAAACATTGCGTTGTATTGACGAGGCGCAGAGCGTCTTGGGCAAGGTTCTCCGGAAGGAGATGGTGGAAGATTTAACGGAAGAGTTTTTTGTCCACTGGTACGCGAATCAATGCCTTTTTGATGTCCAGAGGCCTATCCTCGGTGAGGTACCTGGTTTCTGTCTGCTCGGACGCAGTGGTGAACGGTATCCCGTCATAACCGACGACCTCGGGGCTACCGCATTGAAGCTGGATGTGATGGGTTTCGAAGCGAAACGCGAGCGAATCCCGGCTTACATCGTGAAAACGGACGTTGAGCCAAGGCCTGGCCAGAAAGAATGGCCACCCAGAACGGTGGCAGAGTTTTTGGAGTGGCAACGGCAGCTGGACGGACGCTGTGCAAGGAAGGCCGAACAGCGCCTTGGTGAGGCCTCACGTCTGACGAAGCAAGATGCTCTAATCATCATCAAGTCGCCGAAACTGCTATATGGGGTCCATGTACATTTTGACCAATCGGTACTGCCTGCCGAAAAACGTGCAGTTGCCCGCGGCACTCAGCGCCTGTACAGCTACAAAATCTCTCGTCTGCATGTTTTGCGCTTGGATAACGAATACCTAGCTCAGCGCAATATCCCTGGCATGAAAACACTGGCCGGTAAGAGGATTGCTGTCGTGGGCTGTGGAACGATAGGTGGGTACCTCATTGATGCGCTGGCTAAAGCCGGGGCAGGCACTGGCGGTGGACAGTTGACCATCGTCGACTACGAAGTACTTGGGCCTCAGAACCTCGGCCGACACCGCCTGGGAATGGCGCACCTATTCGCGAACAAAGCATCTGGGATGCGCTTAACGCTTCAGCTCGACAACCCTTCAGTGTCGGTTCGCGCTCTGGAGGTTGATGCGCGGCATGCTCACCTAGGAACAGTTGATTTGTTGATTGATGCAACGGGTGACGAGTCGCTCGGGCACTGGTTGGCTGCACGCTATGCCAATCAAATCCCTATGCTCTCGATATGGATCGAAGGCCCTGGTATTGCCGTCCGTGGCCTGATGAAGATGCCAGGATCAAGCGCATGCTACCGATGCCTATGCAATCACCAGCGTGCAGGAGGCTTGCCTACCGTAGAGGGAGCAATGCCGGTCTTGCGGGCGGGGCATGGGTGTGAGGGCTTATATGTCCCGTTTCCTGCAACGGTTTCTCTTCAAGCAGCGGCACTTGGCACCGAAATGGCACTGGCCTGGATTAATAACGCAGAAAGCCCCTCGCTGCGGACCAGAATGACAGACTCTGCGTACGAGCTAGCTACACCTGACTGCGACGTGTTGAAAGCAGAGAGGTGCCCGGCTTGCAGCAAATGATGGATTGGACCGCCAATGAAGGCCGTTTTCTGATTCACCTTCTTCCTGATGTGATGGCAGTGTTTGAGGCGTATGTTCAGAGGAGTCTCCCGGATCCCGAGAGTGGCGGCATCCTTCTCGGAACTGTGCATGGGCCGCATATTGAGGTCACCCATGCAACCCCACCGTTCCCGACCGATAGAAGGACTCGATACAGCTTTGAGCGGGGCTCAAAAGGCCACACCGAAGTGGCTGATCAGATGTGGGAGGAGAGCAGGGGAATCATTCGCTACATTGGTGAATGGCATACGCACCCTGAGGATTATCCATCACCTTCGGGCATAGATCTGAGAGAGTGGAAGATCTCCGCAGCGAAGCGCACGGATGGTCGGCCGGTGATTGGCCTGATCGTGGGGCGGAAGGGGATCTATATCCAAGGCACCTCTGCTGCGGGAAAAGCCATCGTTTACCAAACACTGCTGGGAAATTGCCCTGCACTAGACCAGTAATTTCACCCGTTTTCATTAGACTTGATCATTTGCAAGCAGAGCTAGGGGCGAAAGCAGCCAGCCGCGACCAGCAGCTGACAACCGTAGCGGACGCTCATGATGCAAATGACTTTCTCAAGGAGCTTCGCTCTGAGGTTCCCTATCAGCGACACCATGTATCGACCCACTCCCACCCTGGCCAACCTCCACACTGCCCATTGACAGCCGTAGAGCCGAACAATGGGATTGCCAAGGAGGGTACTTTGATCTGGCTGGAGGTACGGGTGGCGATAGAGAGTGGGGCTGAACAGGCCGCATCCGGAGGCGGAATGGAAGCTGATGGCCTACCTGATGCAAGCGACGCTGATCGCATCGATCACCGAAATTAATCGTCACGCCGCGATTCCTTAGTCAAAAGTTAGCGCATCAACTTTCTCTTTAGAATAAGGTATGGTTTGCGCTCAGACGTGAACAGTATGAGGGAAACCATGCCGCATGAGATTCATCCTTGGGCGCAGATAGCGGAGAATTACGGGCACACGCTGTTACTGGGAAACGGTGCCAGCATCGCAGTAAATCAAAGCTTTAGTTACGGCTCTTTGCTTGAGCACGCCAGAGAGCAAGGTCTCTTGGTAGATGACGTCGAGCGCTTGTTTGGTTTTTTTGAGACAGAAGACTTCGAACTGATCCTCCGAATTGTGTGGCAGGCCACGAACGTCAACCGCTCCTTACAGATCCAAGACGAGCGGACGCGTGAGGCTTATGTACGCGTACGCGATTGCCTGATCGCAAGTGTTCGTAGTATCCATCCTGAGCATGGCCAGGTGAGCGAAGTGCTTCCTGCGCTCTATCAGTTCATGAAGCGATTTAAGACGGTATTATCGCTGAACTACGACCTCATCATCTACTGGGCGTCAATGCACGGCTGGAACATTCCCGATGGACATGTGATGAAGGATTGTTTCGTTGGCGGAGGCGTGTTTCATGACGAATGGAGGGAATTGCGAGAGCCGATACGGGATCAACGTTCTACAACGTTGGTTTTTTATCCGCATGGAAGTTTAATCCTCTGCCGTAATCGAATCGAACAAGAGCACAAGATTCATAACCGCGATGCGGGGTTGCTGGAAGCCATTCTAGATCGGTGGCGAAGTGAGACGGTGGTACCTTTGTTCGTCAGCGAAGGAACCTGGCAGCAGAAAGTTGCCTCCATCCAGAATAGTTACTACCTGTCCACGGTATACCGCGAGGTCCTTCCATCTGAAACGGAATCGTTGGTGGTCTATGGCTGGGGCTTTGGCGAGCAGGATCTGCATTTGCTCAAGCGAATGTGCGGTGCTGGCATTCAGCGCGTTGCCGTTTCTGTCTACGGTGCTGATCAAGCCTATTGCAACCGTGTCCTACCAATCATAGAGCAGGCTCTTGGCGCGGTTCAGGTGGACTTCTTCGATAGTCAGAGCCCGGGCTGCTGGAGTCAGGCAGCCGTCTAGCGCCGGGTAAGCGCAGCCTCCCTCAGGAGGCTGCGTTCTTACTTATTTTTTTGTACGTGTATCGGCAAAGTTTGCACTCTTGAAGTGCTTGCTGAGATGCTCGATAAACGTTTGCAGCAGGTGGCCGTGATAATACGCGTAGGCGTACTCATCTTTCACTACTGTCATTTTAAAGTAGAGACTCTTTTTGTCGTCAGCAATAACTGGCACCATCAATCCGGTCTCCTTCCAGTCCTTCGCAGTGTGTCGAAAGCCGTCCTTGTGCTCTTCCCAAGTATTGATTCTTCCCTTTGGTTCACTTTGATTGATCAGTTCCTTGAATTTATTCAGCAGTACTTGTGGGCTTTCTGTCCAAAAACGAATCATATAGTACCCCTAGGTTTACTTGAAGACAGAGTCATTCTGTCGGTCAATGATATTGGGACGGCCTTCATGGGTTTCAATACTTGGTTCTACGCAAATTCTGTCTTTTTCGGAACAATAAGGGCCCAGAAGTCGTGTGGGCTAGCAGAGTCGGTGTTCTAGGATCTGGCCATGCCTTGGTGAGAAAGAACACCCATAGACCTGAAATGGCTTTTCATCGCGGACTACCTGAAGGGGTCAGCCAACGCCAGGGGTACGAAGTCAGTCGGAGGAGTGGCTACACCACCGTGCCGAGAACAATGAGGGGAGAGGCTCGGAATCTGCTTGGACGATTACTGCCCTGGCGTAGCTAGGGAGGAGAAGAGCACAGCATTTTGACCTTTTCTGCCCCTAAACTGGTATTCCCCACAAAACGTTGAGGTCTTGCATGAGGGCTGTCTCACTGTTCTATCTGTGGGACAAACTAACGCATTTTTGCTGGCTTTTCAGCTATTCGACGGTCCGGTAGGATTCTCTCCATCGTGATCGCCCAATGCTGCGGTCTTCATTCACAGGAGAGTCCCATGAAACTGTTGCACATCGATTCGAGCATCCTGGGCGACAATTCCGCCTCGCGCCAACTGAGCCGTGAAGTGGTCCAGGCCTGGAAAGCCGCTGACCCGAGCATCGAAGTGGTCTATCGTGACCTCGCCGCCGACGCCATTGCCCACTTCTCTGCTGCCACCCTGGTTGCAGCCGGCACGCCGGAAGACGTTCGCGATGCAGCCCTTGCCTTCGAAGCCAAGCTCAGCGCCGAAACGCTGGACGAGTTTCTTGCCGCCGACGCCGTGGTGATTGGTGCGCCGATGTACAACTTCACTGTACCGACCCAGCTCAAGGCCTGGATCGACCGCGTTGCAGTGGCCGGCAAGACCTTCCGCTACACCGAGGCAGGCCCTGAAGGCCTGTGCGGTGACAAGAAAGTAGTACTGGTTTCCACCGCTGGCGGCCTGCACGCTGGCCAGCCGACCGGCGCGGGCCACGAAGACTTCCTCAAGGTGTTCCTGGGCTTCATCGGCATCACCGACCTGGAGATCGTTCGCGCCCACGGCCTGGCCTATGGCCCGGAGCACCGCAGCAAGGCCATCGATGCTGCTCAGGCGCAGATTGCCAGTGAGCTGTTCGCCACGGCATGAACAACTTGTATTAAACGAACGGCTGTCGCTTGCGCGGCGGCCGTTTTTCATGGGTAACGCTCAGCCGCGATGGCTGCGCCGCGCCAGCAACAACGTCAGGCCAACCCCGCTAAGGGCCAGCAGGGCCGCGACGCAGAATATCGACGCATAGCCAAGGTGTGCCGCCACTGCGCCCATGACCGGGCCGGCGATGGCCAATGCCATGTCGAAGAACACCGCATAGGCCCCCAGCCCGGCACCCCGGCTGCTGCTGGGCACCTGCTTGATGGCTTCAACGCCCAAGGCTGGGTACACCAGCGACAGGCCGAAACCGGTGAGGCCGGCCCCGACCAGCGCCCAGAGCGGGGAGGGCGCAAGCCACAACAGGCTCAGGCCGAGCACTTCTGTGGCCATGCAGGCAACCGCCACGTTGTAACCGCCAAAGCGGTTGACGGCGTTGACGAACAACAGCCGCGAAATGATGAAACACACACCGAAGGCACTCAGGCACAAAGCGGCGCCTGCCCATCCACGTTCCAGATAATAAAGCGTGACGAAGGTGGTCAGGGTGCCATAGCCGATCGAAGCCAGGGTCAGCCCAAGGCCGCAAGGCGCCACACGGCTGAACGCAGACCAGAACGGCAGGCGCTCACCGCGCACCACCACCACGTCCGGGCGTTTGCGCAGCACCAGCATTGCCAGGGCGGCGAGCAGTATCAAGGCTGGGCCGAGCACACTGAAATTCAGGCTATCGACTGCGAGCACGCCAACGGGGGCCCCGATGGCGATGGCACCATATGACGCGATGCCGTTCCAGGATATGACCCTGGCTGTATGTTCAGGCCCCACCTGGCTGATACCCCAGCTCAGGGTGGCAACGCCAATCAGGCCCTGTGCAAGCCCGAGCAGCACGCGCCCGCCAAGCAGCAGCGCAAGGCTCAGCAAGGGCGCATTCAAGGTCCAGGCCGAGGCCAGCGTCAATATTCCACAGGCCGCGATGCCCAGCAAACCGTAGCGGATCGCTTGCTTGCCGCCCAGCGTATCGGCCACACGGCCTGCGAAAGGCCGGCTGAGCAGGGTAGCCAGGTACTGCAGGCCGATGGTTACCCCGGCAACCACCGCACCGAAGCCCAGTTGGTCGTGTACATAGCTGGGCAGCACCGCGATCGGCAGGCCGATGCAGAGGAACGCGATGAAGGTGTAGAAAACGATCGAGAGGATCTGCAGGGTGATGGAGGCGTTGCTGCTGGTGGGGGCGGGCTGTGGCGCGGTCATTGGCTCGTTCGCGGGCGGGCGGTGGGCGTGGCCCCATCATGGCCGTTGCGCGAAGGAAATGAAAGCAGGCTAACGAGTTATTCAAAGGGAAACCGCTCCACAGTTACTGCGTAGTACCTGTGGAGCGTGGTCGCCATATAAAGAGGTCGGCCTGGTCACCTCAAAGGGCCAGGCCGGCTAGCGACTTCAGACCAGCACACCCTGGCTGCGCAGGTAGTCGTCATAGGTGCCGCTGAAGTCCACCACACCGTCCGGCGACAGTTCGATGATGCGGGTCGCCAACGACGACACGAACTCGCGGTCATGGCTGACGAACAGCAAAGTGCCCGGGTAGTTTTCCAGCGCCAGGTTCAGCGCCTCGATCGACTCCATATCCAGGTGGTTGGTGGGTTCGTCCATCACCAGCACGTTCGGCTTCTGCAGGATCAGCTTGCCGAACAGCATGCGGCCCTGTTCACCACCGGAAATCACCTTGACCGACTTGAGGATCTCGTCGTTGGAGAACAGCATGCGCCCCAAGGTGCCACGGATGACCTGCTCACCCGAGGTCCACTGGCCCATCCAGTCGAACAGGGTCATGTCGTCTTCGAAATCGTGCGCATGGTCCTGAGCGTAGTAGCCCACTTCGGCGCTGTCGGTCCACTTCACCGAGCCTGCATCCGGCGTCATCTCGCCGACCAGGGTGCGCAGCAGGGTGGTTTTGCCGATACCGTTGGGGCCGATGATCGCTACGCGCTCGCCGGCTTCGACAGTGATGTCGAAATTCTTGAACAGCACCTTGTCGTCGAAGGCCTTGGCCATTTTTTCCACGACGACAGCCTGGCGGTGCAGCTTCTTGGTCTGCTCGAAACGGATGAACGGGCTGACCCGGCTCGAAGGCTTGACCTCGGCCAGCTGGATCTTGTCGATCTGCTTGGCACGCGAGGTTGCCTGCTTGGCTTTGGAGGCGTTGGCCGAGAAGCGGCTGACAAAGGTCTGCAGTTCAGCGATCTGGGCTTTTTTCTTGGCATTGTCCGACAGCAACTGCTCGCGCGACTGGGTGGCCGCGGTCATGTACTCGTCGTAGTTGCCCGGGAACAGGCGCAGCTCACCGTAGTCCAGGTCGGCCATGTGAGTGCACACGCTGTTCAGGAAGTGCCGGTCGTGGGAAATGATGATCATGGTGCTGTTACGCGCCGTCAGAATCGTTTCCAGCCAGCGGATGGTGTTGATGTCCAGGTGGTTGGTCGGTTCGTCGAGCAGCAGCACGTCCGGGTCGGAGAACAGCGCCTGGGCCAGCAGCACGCGCAGTTTCCAGCCCGGGGCCACTTCACTCATCGGGCCAAAGTGCTGTTCCAGCGGAATACCCAGGCCCAGCAGCAGTTCACCGGCGCGCGATTCGGCGGTGTAGCCGTCCATTTCGGCGAATTCGGTTTCCAGCTCGGCGACGGCCATGCCGTCTTCCTCGGTCATTTCCGGCAGCGAGTAGATACGGTCACGCTCGGCCTTGACCTTCCACAGCTGGGCGTGGCCCATGATCACCGTGTCGATAACGGTGAATTCCTCGTAGGCGAACTGGTCCTGACGCAGCTTGCCCAGGCGGGTGTTCGGCTCGAGCATGACCTGACCACCGGAAGGCTCCAGGTCGCCGCCGAGGATCTTCATGAAGGTCGACTTGCCACAACCGTTGGCGCCGATCAGGCCATAGCGGTTGCCGTTGTTGAATTTGACCGAGACGTTTTCGAACAGGGGCTTGGAGCCGAACTGCATGGTGATGTTAGCGGTGGAGATCAAGGAGCTTACCTATCAATAACTTACGTGGCTTCTTCGCAGCTGCGGACCAATTTTGGACCAATCTGGAGCGTTTCCCGCTCCTGCCAGTCGTTGGACGAGTTAATCCAGCGCGCATAAGTCGATAAGAGCATCTGCACGCCATGCCCGAGCTGTTGGGCGATAAATGTGGGGTTGAGACCAGACATTGAGGGTATTGTCGCATAGGTGCGGCGGCATTGGCGCATCGCGGGCGCCGTTTTATTCATCGCGGTCTGCTTTCTGGTCGCGCAGATCGACGCATGGCTCTCGGATAAAGCCGCTTTTGGCGATGTATTCGACGGCATCGTTTTAACGACGCTCGCCGGAGGGATGTTCTACCTGGCAGGCAGAGGGTGACCCTGGCTGGCAGACTACCCTGCAGACACTTCAGGGCTTGTACTGAATGGTGTACGACGCATCCGTTTGAGGGTCAATGGTAATCGGCATGCCGAACAGCTTCCCTTTACATTCACTGACGACGCAGCGATAAACGGACCCCTGCCTGAGCTGTGCCCACAAGCCTTCGTCATGTATCACGATACACACGACGCGGTTTTCCGGATCCTCTCTGACCTGAGCGACGTGGTGGTCCAGGTCGCAACCGAAATCGGCAGTGGTAAACTCTGGATCGTAGCCGATCAGCACACCATGCCTTTTCAGATCGTCCCTGATACGCTCAATCACGTCGTCTGCTTCTTGTTTTAGCATGATCGTTATCTCACGGTGCTTGAACATATCAAAACTCTAGCTGACCCTGCCGGTCTTCGCTGTTTATCGGTGCAACCAACGATGCACCCTCATTCCTGACATTGCCCACCGCCTTGTCTACTGGAAACCAACGAAAGTCCGCTGCCGGCCTGCAGCCCTGTTCCACGATCGCCGAAGCCCGCTCTGGTGATGTGCTTGGGGCGATCCATTCCCGGGCAAGCTCAGGGGTCAACACCAAGGGCTTTCGGTCGTGGATGTCGATCAGGCCCTCGTCCGCAGTTGCGGTGATGATAACGAACCCATCGCGCTCATCCGGCTCAATGCTCTGATGCACCTCAGCGAGCGCTGCGAAGTAGAGTGGCCCTCCATCAGCGCTGGTAATGTAGTACGGCTGCTTGCGCTTCGGCTCCGCTGGATCGGGTATCCATTCGAACCAGCCTTTGGCCGGCGCCAAGGCTCTCCCCCCCGGCCAAAGTCCTTTGAAAAACGTGCCCGTCACCACTGTCTCGGCTCGACCACCTGCCTTGGAAAACCGATAGGGGTTCGATGCCCGGAACGTCCTGCACTCGCCTTGGACGTTAAGACGTCATGCTAATGGCACAGTGGCACTGTGGCACAGTGGCACTGAAGTCGATGGAGCGCCAACTTTCCACTTTCACTGCAAGGCAATCGATAGGAAGGAGTCGATGACTCGACTGCTGCGACGCTCGGCTAAGTAATACAAATAGGTTTCAGTGAAAACTGCGTCGCCAGCGATGCGGATGACTTTCAGGCTCGGGTCGGCAATGTATTCCGCTTCCGACACTGCGCCGATGCCGAGCTTACGAATGACCGCTTCGCGTAATGCTTCGCGGCTGCCGATTTCCATGGCAATTCGTGGGCTGACGTCAGCCTCGGCCAGAGCCTGTTCCAGTGCCAATCGGGTGGTCGATCCTTGCTCGCGACGTAGAAGAGGCTGCCCCTGCAGGGCTTGCAGCGGCACCTCATCATGCCGGGCAAACGGGTGGTCGACATGGGCGAAGAGAATGACCGGATGACGCGCGTAGCGCTGGGCGACGAATGCAGGATCGTCCTGCAGCCCCGCCAGTACACCGATGTCGCTCACGTAGTTTTCCAGATCGGCCAGCACTGAGGCTGAGTTGCCGACACGAATAGAGACATCGATCTGCGGATACTGGGCCTGGTAACGGTCAACCATTTCGATCACATGGAACGGGCCGACCGCGCCGATGCGCAGTTGCCCGCGGTTGAGCTTGCCAGCATCGCGCAGCAGGTTGGCAGCTTCGGCTTCTAGCAGCGCCAGTTGACCGGCGATGGGCAGCAATGCACGGCCCACTGTGGTCAGTTCGATACGCCGTCCGCGCCGGTGGAACAGCTCGAGGTTGAATTCGCGTTCCAGGGCCTGAACCTGATTGGTGGCTGTCGGCTGGCTCAGGCCGATGGCTCTCGCTCCAGCGCTGAAGCTGGCATGGCGGGCAACGGCAAGAAACGTACGCAGTCGGGCAGATGACATCTATAGATCCTTTGAATGGAAAGCGCTCGAAAACCATATTGAACTGATGCGTTGACTGTCACATGACAGCCCTAGCTTTGGCCTCACCAAAAACAACCCTGCGGTGACGCCATGATCTCTTTTGCCAGCCTGTGCCGTTCTGCCCGCTTTATCCTGCTGCCTCTGATGTTTACTTCAGCCGTACAGGCCCAGGAGATCCTGACCGTCGGCCTGATACCTTCCGAAGACTCTCAAGCGATGATCAAAAGCAGCCAGTTGGTGCTCGACCAGCTTGAGCAGCGCTTGGGCATGCCGGTCAAACCCTTCGTTGCCACAGACTACAACGGCGTGATCGAAGCCCTGCGTGCGGGCAAATTGGATGTTGCCTACCTGGGGCCGTTCTCTTATGTGCTGGCTAAGCAGATGGCTGATGCCGAGGCGTTTGCCGTGGCCGTGACCCGTAAAACCGGCAGCAGCGCCTATCACAGCCTGATCATCGCCCGTAACGACAGTGGCATCCGCAGCCTGCAAGACCTGCACGGCAAGACATTCGCCTTTGTCGACCCCAGCTCGGCTTCGGGGCACCTGTTTCCCAAGGCGGGCCTGGAGCAGGCTGGCCACGACCCTAAAACGCTTTTCTCACGGGTGATTTTCTCTGGATCCCACGACGCGAGCATCCTCGCGGTGGAAAACCGCAAAGTGGACGCCGCAGCGGTGGCCGATCGCATCCTCGCGAGCGCGGCGCACAACGGACAGGTCAAGCAGCAGGACTTCCACGTGGTGTGGACCTCGCCGGACATTCCCGAGTCGCCGATGGTCTGGCGCAAAGGCCTCGATCCTGAGTTGCAGGCCAAATTGCGCAATGCATTCGCCGCGATCAAGGATGTCCCATGGGGCGACCAGGGCATGCTCGACGGGTTTCAGCCCACCAGCGACGCGGCCTATGACGTGGTTCGTGATACCGCCAAGGTGCTCGACCTCGACTTGCGGAGGCTGAAATGATCCGCATCCAGCAATTGGTCAAGGGCTATGCCGACAATCCGGTATTACGCGGTATCGACCTGCAGGTCGCGGCAGGCGAGTTCGTGGTGATCCTCGGCCAATCCGGTGCCGGCAAGTCCACCTTGTTGCGCTGTATCAACCGTCTGGCTCACGCTGACAGAGGCGTGCTGGAAGTCGGCGGGGTGGACGCCATGCAAGCTTCACAGCAGCGCGAACTGCGCCGGCGCGTAGCGATGATCTTCCAGCACCACAACGTGGTGCCGCGCCTTTCAGTGTTGAAGAACGTGCTGACCGGACGCCTGGCCCACTGCAGCACACTGGCCTCGCTGCTGCAGCTCTTTCGTCGAGAGGACATAGAGCTGGCCCGTGATTGCCTGAGCCGCGTCGAACTGAGCGACAAGGCCGGTGCGCGCGCAGATTCGCTATCAGGCGGGCAACTGCAGCGCGTCGGCATCGCCCGGGCGCTGGCCCAGCGTCCGGAGGTGATCCTGGCTGACGAACCGGTGGCCAGCCTAGACCCAAACACGGCACACCTGGTCATGCGTTATCTGCGCGAGGCAACCCGCACACTTGGCATCACGGTGGTGTGCAATTTGCACCAAGTGGACTTGGCACGGGCATTCGGCGACCGCATCGTGGGCCTGGCCAGTGGCCGTCTGGTATTCGACGGCCCGGCGCAGACCCTGGATGACGCCGCACTGCAGCGCATCTACCACAGTGGCGGGCCTCGTCAGGCAGGCGATTCCCCAGTGGCTGAACATCCTGTCATCGCGGCTGGCACGAGGGCCTGAACATGAATCCACGAACTCACCAATGGCTGGTGCGTACGCCGACGACATCACGCGGGTGGCTGGTCAGCGCTGTATTGCTGGCAGTGGTCCTTTGCGTGCTGCATTGGAGCGCCGAAGGTGCGCAATTGAGCTGGGGCGAGCTGGCCAGCGGCCTGCCGCAGATTGGCGACTTTCTCGGCCGCTCGCTGCCGCCGGACCTGAGTATCCTCCCAAACCTCTGGCGTCCAGCGCTGGAAACCCTGCAGATCGCGCTCTGGGGCACCCTGCTGGGGATTATCGGTGCCATCCCGCTGGGCTTGCTTGCCGCGCGCAACCTTCACGACAAGCGTTGGCTGTATCAGGGCACCCGGCAACTGCTCAACGTGATTCGTAGCATTAACGAACTGATCCTGGCGCTTGTGTTCGTTTCCGCGGTGGGCCTAGGCCCGTTCCCTGGCGTGCTGGCCCTAGCGCTGCACGGTGTGGGCATGCTCGGTAAGTTCTTCGCGGAAAGTATCGAGGAAATCGACCAGGGCCCGATCGAGGCATTGCAGGCAACGGG
>NZ_RHQR01000031.1:0-45935 GCF_003936645.1 Pseudomonas sp. p106 | reverse complement strand
CGGTCTGTACTGCTGTGAACAGTCAGAAGCCGGCTTTAGGTCCCACCCACCCCTTCGAGTCCTACCATACAAGCCGGCTCGCCGGCGATTGGGCCGCAAAGCAGCCCCCTTACCGCCCCATCATCTCCTGCACCATGCGCCGCTGCTCCATGATCTCGCGCTGGCGCTGGTCGATCTGTGACGCCAGCGGGAAGTTGCTACCGGCACGACGCTTGGCGTAATCCAGCTGCTGGATCGCCTGGTCGAAGTCACCCACCAGGGTAAAGTACTCTGCCCGTGCCCGGTGCAGGCCTATGGTGTTGCCCGACAAACCACGCACTTCGGCCATGTCGTACCAAACATCCGGGTCATCCGGGCGGTTCTTGAGCAGGTCGTTCAGTACCTTTTCGGCCTCGGCGGGCTTGTTCTGCTTGATCAGCAGGTCGGCACGCACCTGCTTGAGCGGGTAGTTGCCCGGATACAAACCTTGCATGCGCTCCGCCCGCTGCTGCGCATCGGCCAAGCGGTTGTTGGTGATGTCCAGGTCGATCTGCGCCAGGTTGTAGGTGATGTCGTTGGGCGCCTTGGCCAGCAATGGCTTCAGGTTCTCACGCGCTTCGTTGAGCTGGCCGCCTTTGATCTGCGCCAAGGCAAGACCATAGCGGGCGGCGTCCAGCTTGGGGTCTTCGTCCAGCTGCGCACGGAAGCGTTTGGCTGCAAGGCCCGGCGTGCCTTCGTAGATGAGGGCCACGCGGGCGCGGATCAACTGATAACGCTGGCTGTCCTCGACGCCGCCCGGGGGGGCCTGTTCGGCCCGGTTGCGGGTGTCGGCGATACGCGATTCGGTCACCGGGTGAGTCAGCAGGAATTCTGGTGGTTTGGCGTCGTAGCGGTACTGGCGCGCCAGGCGCTCGAACATGGTCGGCATGTTGCGCGGGTCGTAACCGGCCTTTTCCAGGTTCTGGATACCGACGCGGTCGGCTTCCTGCTCGTTCTGCCGCGAGAAGCGCCGCTGCTCCTGGATCGCCGCCGCCTGGGTGCCGGCAATCATGCCGATGCCGGCATCGCCGGCGCCCCCTGCCGCCAGTACGATACCGGCCAGCAGCGCCGCCATCATTGGCAGTTGCATGCGTTGCTGGGCCTCGACGCCACGGGCGAAGTGGCGTTGCGACAAGTGCGCCAGTTCGTGGGCCAGTACCGAGGCGTATTCGCCTTCGGTCTGGGCGTTGAGGAACAGGCCGCCGTTGACGCCGACGATGCCACCGGGGGCGGCGAAGGCGTTCAGCTCTCGGCTGTCGATGAGGATGAATTCCAGGCGCCGGTCCTGCAGCTGGCTGGTTTCGGCCAGGCGGTACACGGTGGTTTCGACGTAGTCCTTGAGCTGCGGGTCGTTCAGCTGGTTGACCTGGCCGCGTAGCAGGCTGAGCCAGGCGCGCCCGAGCTGGTGCTCCTGTTGCGGCGAGACGATCGCGGAACTGGCGTCGCCCAGTGAAGGCAGGTCGCTAGCATGGCCGGGTAGGGCCATCAGGCAGGCCAGCGTCAACAGGGTAGGGCGCAGTAGATTCATGCACGAAGCTCGCGTCGGGTCAAAGCCCCTACTGTAGCCCGCTCACACGTTGGCGACCAGTGGCGGTATGCTAGCCAGCCTGTTACCAAAGACGTCTGCCCCACGTTTGGAGACCCCTGATGACTAGCACCCCGACCTGCGACGCCGAACTCGACGCCAGCGGGCTGAACTGCCCCCTGCCTCTGCTCAAGGCGAAGATGGAGCTCAACCGTCTGGCCAGTGGCGCGGTGCTGAAGGTGATTGCGACCGACGCAGGCTCACAGCGCGACTTCCGCACTTTTGCCCAGCTGGCCGGTCATACGCTGCTGCATGAAATGGCCGAGGCCGGCACCTATACCTACTGGCTGCGCAAGGCCTGAGCCCCAATCAAGGATCGTCAATGTTCAAAGTGCTTCGCGACTGGATAGAGCGCTACTTCTCCGATGAGGAAGCGGTGGTGCTGGCGGTCCTGCTGTTTCTTGCCTTTACCGCGGTCCTTACCTTGGGCGGCATGCTCGCGCCGGTGCTGGCGGGCATGGTGCTGGCTTTTCTGATGCAGGGGCTGGTCAATGCCCTGGAGCGCCTTCGGGTGCCGACGCGGCTGGCGGTGATGGTGGTGTTCGCCCTGTTCATGGGCGCGCTGGCGGTGTTCCTGCTGGTGCTGGTGCCGTTGCTGTGGCACCAGTTGATCACCTTGTTCAACGAGTTGCCGGGCATGCTCGGCAAATGGCAGTCGCTGCTGTTGCTGCTGCCCGAGCGCTACCCGCACCTGGTGTCTGATGAGCAGGTGCTGCATGCCATCGAGTCGGTGCGCGGCGAGATCGGCAAGTTCGGCCAATGGGCACTGACCTTCTCGCTGTCGAGCCTGCCGCTGCTGGTCAGTGCCATGATCTATCTGGTGCTGGTGCCGATTCTGGTGTTCTTCTTTCTCAAGGACCGTGAGCAGATCGGCCGCTGGGTCAGTGGCTACCTGCCGCGCCAGCGGACCTTGCTGAACCGGGTAGGCACTGAAATGAACCGGCAGATCGCCAACTACATCCGCGGCAAGGGCATCGAGATCCTGATCTGCGGTATTGCCACTTACATCGCGTTCATCAGCCTGGGGCTCAATTACGCCGCGCTGCTGGCGCTGCTGGTAGGCCTGTCGGTGGTGGTGCCGTATGTAGGGGCGGTGGTGGTGACTGTGCCGGTGACGCTGATCGCGCTGTTCCAATGGGGCTGGGGTGATCAGTTCATCTACCTGATGACGGTGTACGCCATCATTCAGGCGCTCGATGGCAACGTGCTGGTGCCGCTGCTGTTCTCAGAGGCGGTGAGCCTGCACCCGGTGGCGATCATCTGCGCGGTGTTGTTGTTTGGCGGGTTGTGGGGCTTTTGGGGGATCTTCTTCGCGATCCCGCTGGCGACGCTGATCAAGGCAGTGCTCGATGCCTGGCCGCGGCAGGAACCTGCTGTGGCGCCGATGTTGTGATGCATGGGGCCGCTTTGCGGCCCTTTCGCGACACAAGGCCGCTCCTACAGACGAACGCAACCCCCTGTAGCGGGCTTGTGCCGCGAAAGGGCTGCGCAGCAGCCCCAGTCAATCTCAAGCCTTGTTCAGCGCCTGGGCCGCCGCGAGTACGGCATCCACATGGCCCGGCACCTTCACGCCACGCCATTCCTGGCGCAGCACACCGTCCTTGTCGATCAGGAAGGTGCTGCGGTCCACGCCCATGTACTCCTTGCCATACAGCTTCTTCAGCTTGATCACATCGAACAGCTGGCACAGGGCCTCGTCCTTGTCGCTGATCAGCTCGAACGGAAAGCCCTGCTTGGCCTTGAAGTTCTCATGCGACTTGATGCCGTCGCGCGACACACCGAACACCACGGTGTTGGCCGCTTCGAACGCTGCATGCTGGTCGCGGAAGCCCTGGCCTTCGGTGGTGCAGCCTGGGGTGCTGTCCTTGGGGTAGAAGTACACCACTACCTGACGGCCCTTGAGCTCGGCCAGGCTGACGGTCTGGCCGCCGGTGGCCTGGGCCTGGAAATCGGCGACGGGTTGGTCGAGTGCTACTGCCATGGATGCATTCCTTAAACGGGGTTCTGTGGGCGCCAAGGCTCGATCAGCGCGTCCAGGTTGAGGGCGTCGGCAAAGTCGAGGAACTGGTCGCGCAACCAGCTGATCTGGGTGCCGGCCGGCAGGATCACGGTGAACTGGGCGTTGAGCATGCTGCTGCCAGTCTGCGGTGCGAGGTAGGTGTCGCAGGTCATGGCTTCGAGCTCGACACGGTGGTCGAGGAAGAACTGGCACAGCTCGTTGATGATGTCCGGGCGGTAGGCCGCACTGACATAGGCCACATAAGGCAGGGCCTGCGGGCGCACCTCCTGGTCGGCGCTGCGCACCACGTCGAGGGTCAGGCCGTGCTTCTTGCCCAGGCCGGGGAGGGTGGACTCCAGGCGCGCCAGGGCGTCCCAGCTGCCACCGACCTGCAATACCAGGGCGCTGGTCTCGCCATGGCGGCTCAGGCGCGAGGTGACGACCGCGCAGCGGTTCTCGAAGGCAGCGCGGCTGAGGACGTTGGCCAGCTCCATGGGATTGGGGCCCAGGGCACTGATGACAAGGAATTGTTCGCGGACGGTGGGGGTGGACATGCAGCATTCCTAAAGCGATGAGCGGTCGGCACAGGACGGGCGAAAGCCTCCTGTCGGCAGGGCCCGGGGCTCGCATGCGAGGACGTGGACGCTGGCCGGGGAGCAAGGTCGACGGCCCGGCGGGCCGCGCTGCACCGATCAAAGGATCAAGGGTAGCGAAATAAGGCGCCGAGGGGAATGCTCCACCCGCCTGCTTCGCTTGTGCAAGGCCGATGCCCCCAGTACCATTACCGCTCTCTTTTTCCGGCAGGAGCAGTTACATGATTGCGGGCAGTATGGTGGCATTGGTCACACCCATGGATGCACAAGGGCGTCTTGATTGGGGCAGCCTCGGCAAACTTGTAGACTTCCACCTGGAAAACGGCACCCACGCGATCGTCGCCGTCGGCACCACCGGCGAGTCGGCCACCCTGAGCGTCGAAGAACACATCGAGGTCATCGAATTCGTGGTCAAGCGGGTCGCTGGCCGCATTCCGGTCATCGCCGGCACCGGTGCCAACTCCACGTCCGAAGCCGTGCACCTGACCCAGAACGCCAAGGACGCCGGCGCCGACGCCTGCCTGCTGGTGGTGCCGTACTACAACAAGCCGACCCAGGAAGGCCTGTACCTGCACTTCAAGCACATCGCCGAAGCCGTCGACATCCCGCAGATCCTCTACAACGTACCCGGCCGCACCTCCTGCGACATGCAGGCCGAGACCGTGATCCGCCTGTCGACCGTGCCCAACATCATCGGCATCAAGGAAGCCACCGGCGACCTGGCCCGTGCCAAGGCCATCCTCGATGGCGTCAGCAAGGACTTCATCGTCATGTCCGGCGACGACCCGACTGCCGTCGAGCTGATCCTGCTGGGTGGCAAAGGCAACATTTCGGTCACCGCCAACGTCGCCCCGCGCGAAATGGCCGACCTGTGCGAGGCCGCCCTTGAGGGCAACGCCGAGAAGGCCCGCGCAATCAACGAAAAACTCATGCCGCTGCATAAAGACCTGTTCTGCGAAGCCAACCCGATTCCGGTGAAATACGCGCTCGTCGAAATGGGCCTGATGCAAAAAGGCATTCGCCTGCCACTGACCTGGCTGAGCGAAGGCTGTCACGAAAAAGTCCGTACTGCCTTGCGCCAGTCCGGCGTACTGGTTTAATCGAGGAAGTACACCGCATGAAGCGACTGGCTGGTCTTTCCGCGCTCGCCCTGATCATTTCCAGCACCAGTGGGTGTGGCTGGCTGTGGGGCGAGGATGGCTATTTCCGCGACCGCGGCAGCGATTACCTGCAGGCGCACCCGACTGCACCGATGCAGCTCCCGCAGGACGCCAGCAACGTCAAGCGCCTTGACCCGCTGCTGCCGATCCCGCGCAACGTCGCCGACGATACCGCCAAGGGCGAGTTCGAAGTGCCGCGTCCGCAACCGCTGTCGGCTGGCGCCGACGTCAGCGATTTCAGCCTGCAGCGCAGCGGCAGCAGCCGTTGGGTGCTGGCCCAGCGTTCGCCGGCCGAAGTCTGGCCGGTAGCGCATCAGTTCTTCGAAGACAACGGCTTCCGTATTGCCGAAGAACGCCCGCAGACGGGCGAGTTCACCACCACCTGGCAGCGTTTTGACGAGCTGTCGGCATCGCTCGGCCAGCGCCTGGCGAGCACCGCCAGCAATGGTGACAGCGAAGTGCGCGTGCGTGTGCGCATGGAGCCTGGCGTACAACGCAACACCTCCGAGGTGTATGTCGTCAGTGTCGAGCGCCCGGCTGGCAGCACCGCCGAGCCTGCGTTCCCGTCCGCGTCCAGCAACACGGCCGCCGATGCGCTGCTGGTCGACGAAATGCTCGCCAGCATGAACCGCAGCGCCGAGAAGGGCGGTTCGGTGTCCTTGCTGGCTGCGCGCGACTTCGATGCGCCGAGCCGCGTCAGCCTGAGCGAAGACGGCAGCGGCAACCCCGTGCTGTTCCTCGGCGCCGACCTGGACCGTGCCTGGTCCGGCGTGGGTCGTGCTCTGGAGCAGGGTGGCGAATGGCGTGTGGAAGACATCAACCGCAGCCTGGGCCTGTACTACATCAACCTGTCTGAGAAGCCCGACGACAAGCAGAACCAGCCTGGCTTCTTCAGCCGCATGTTTGGCAGCGAGCCAACCAAGGAAGAGCTTGAAGCCCGCGCCGAGCGTTACCAGGTGCGCCTGAGCAAGGTTGGCGAAAGCGTGCAGGTTACCGTCGAGAAGAACATCAACACCGTGGCCCCGGCCGATGTCGCTCGCCGAGTGCTGAGCGCCATTCAGGACCACCTGGGTTAAGTGCGCTTCGCGGTACTGGGAAGCGGCAGCCAGGGAAATGGCACGCTGATCGCCAGTGGTGACACGTTCATCCTGGTCGATTGCGGTTTTTCCCTGCGTGAAACCGAGCGGCGCCTGGCGCTGCTCGGCGTGCAGGCGTCTCAACTGAGCGCCGTGCTGGTGACGCACGAACATGCCGACCATGTGCATGGGGTGGGGTTGCTGTCGCGGCGCTACAATGTACCGGTCTACCTCAGCCAGGGCACATTGCGCGGCATGCGCAAGCCGGTGGAGGCGGCCGGTTTTCTTGCCTGTGGCGACAGCCTGAGTATCGGCTGCCTGCAAGTGAGTGCGGCGCGGGTCGAGCACGACGCCTACGAGCCGTTGCAGTACGTCATCAGCGACGGTCGCCGGCGCTTTGGCATGCTCACTGACCTGGGTTCGTACGACGCGCTGTTGCTTGAGCGCTATCAGGGCCTGGATGCACTGCTGATCGAGGCCAATCATTGCCGCGACATGCTGGCCCGCGGGCACTACCCGTACTTCCTCAAGCAGCGGGTTGGCGGCATGCAAGGACATTTGAACAACCACCAGGCCGCGCGCCTGGTGGACGAGTTGGGGTGGAGCAACCTGCAGCACCTGGTGCTGGCCCACCTCAGCAGCAAGAACAACCTGCCACATCTGGCCCGCCAGTGCTTCGTCGACACCCTTGGGTGCGACCCGGACTGGCTCCAGGTGGCGAATCAGGAACACGGGCTCGACTGGCGCGAAATCGCCTAGCCCAACCACTCAAGCAAGCGGAGCCCAATCATGGAAAAACGCGAAGAACTCTACCGCGGCAAGGCCAAATCGGTTTACAAGACCGACGACGCCGACCGCTTGATCCTGCTGTTCCGCAACGACACCTCGGCGTTCGACGGCAAGCGCATCGAACAACTGGACCGCAAAGGCATGGTGAACAACAAGTTCAATGCCTTCATCATGCAGAAGCTCGAAGAGGCCGGCGTGCCGACCCAGTTCGACAAGCTGCTGGGCGACAACGAGTGCCTGGTCAAGAAGCTGGACATGATCCCGGTCGAGTGCGTGGTGCGTAACTATGCCGCCGGCAGCCTGGTCAAGCGCCTGGGCGTGGAAGAGGGCATCAAGCTCGAGCCGTCCACCTTCGAACTGTTCCTGAAGAACGACGAGAAGGGCGACCCGTTCATCAACGAATCCCACGTTGTCGCTTTCGGCTGGGGCACCGCCGAGCAGCTGGCAGAGATGAAGAAGCTGTCGCTGAAGGTCAACGAAGTGCTGAACAAGCTGTTCGATGACGCCGGCCTGCTGCTGGTCGACTTCAAGCTGGAGTTCGGTGTATTCCACGGCCAGATTGTCCTGGGTGACGAGTTCAGCCCGGACGGCTGCCGCCTGTGGGACAAAGAAACCCGCAAGAAGATGGACAAGGACCGCTTCCGCCAGGGCCTGGGCGACGTGATCGAAGCCTACGAAGAAGTTGCCAAGCGCCTGGGCGTGCCGCTGTAAGCGGCGCATTCACGCAAGCGCCTGATACCACGCGATTTTTTTGAAAATAAAGGTTTGCGTTTTCAGAATTCGCTGGTATGATGCGCGGCATTGGAGAGATGCCGGAGTGGTCGAACGGGACGGATTCGAAATCCGTTGTACTGGCAACAGTACCTAGGGTTCAAATCCCTATCTCTCCGCCATACATGTGGTAGATAAAGCCCCTGAAAACGATAAGTTTTCAGGGGCTTTTTCGTTGTGCCCGAGTTAAACCTCAAAGCATCGCCGGGCGCATGGCCGGGCCCTGTCGCCGCTAGCGACGGGCCTGCCGGATCGGATCAGAGCGCCAGGCCGACCTTTGCGGCACTCCCGGATTTTTCGTAGCTCGGCCCTAGTGCAATGTCTGTGGCTCCGTGGGCGACTCCGCTTGCCTGTGCAGTTGCATCAGCGCCGATTCCAGCAGCGCATGCGCAACTTCCATTTCATGGATGACCGCCCGCATCACGATCGAGTTGTGCGAGGTCGGTGTCAGTCGCACGGACTGGCGGGCTACGGACAAGGCGCAGATCACGTATTCCGAGGTCTGAACCAGGGTGTCCTGCAGCATGTACGAGGGATCGAGGGGGGACGGTGGATCGGGGACTATCTTGCGCATACACATCTCCAGGATCAGTGGGGCTGCCGCAAGCTTGCTGTCAAACAAGAGGGTGGCAGCTGTACATGGGTTGACAGACCGAGGATCCCGGAGCAACTCGGCGCACACGAATGTGCCCCATGTACAGCCGCCATAGGCTGTAAATGCGCGCGGGATAAGTTATCAGCCTGTCAAAGCCGGTCGCTGAGGTGTCAACGACGAACCGAGACTAGGCCGCAATCCGAGCACTCGCAATGGGTTGGCAGCGCCGGCAATATAATTCGGAAATGGACTACAGGGAATGGGAAAAATCGGAGTTAAATCTGTAGGACCTTAGGCGCGCCAGGCGTGAATATTCTTCCCTGGCACAGATGCAATAAAGCCCCTGAAAGCGATGAGCTGTCAGAGGCCTTATCGTTATGCGTTTCCCCTCGCGATGGGGCGTGCTCAAGCCCACAAGCGTTGTGCGATAAGCGCCTCCAGTTTGCTCTGGTCCGCCGCAAACCCTCGAATCCCTTCGGCCAGCTGCGCGGTTGCCATTGCGTCCTCGTTCATCTGCCAGCGAAAATCGGCCTCGCTCAGTGGCGGTGGCGGCGCCTGATGGTCGGCGGGGGCGGCGAGCGCGGCCTGCAGGCTGCCCTCGGTCACTGCCAGCTCTTCCAGCAGTGCGGGGCTGATCGTCAGCCGATCGCAACCTGCCAAAGCAACGATTTCACCGACGTTGCGAAAGCTAGCCCCCATCACCGAAGTCGCGTAACCGTGGCGTCGCATGAAGCGGTAGCTGGCCGCCACCAATTGAACCCCAGGCTCCGACGCCGGCGCGTACTCCTTGTTCGGGTAAGCGCGGCGATGCCAGTCCAGCACCCGGCCAACAAAAGGCGAGATCAGGAATGCGCCGGCTTCGGCGCAGGCGAGTGCCTGGGCGAGGTTGAAGATCAACGTCAAGTTGCACTGGATGCCCTCACGCTCCAGTTCGCTGGCCGCGCGAATGCCCTCCCAGGTGGCGGCGAGCTTGATGAGGAAGCGCTCACGTGGAACGCCCGCCGCCTCGTACAGTGCGACCAGGCGCCTGGCCTTGGCCAGGCTTGCCTGTTTATCGAAGGACAGCCGCGCATCGACCTCGCTCGATACCCTGCCGGGCACGTGCTGCAACAGGTCGCAGCCCAAAGCAACGATCAGTTGGTCGGACAGTTGATCGATTGCCTGCGCATGCGGCAGGCCGGCAGCTTTCGCCAGGGCGCAGAGGTCATCGAGCAATGTGTCGTAGTGGCCCGACACCACGGCCTTGAGCACCAGTGAGGGGTTGGTGGTTGCATCATGAGGGGCGAAGCGGCGAACGGCCTGAAGGTCGCCGGTGTCGGCGACCACTGTGCTGTACTGCTCCAACTGGCTGAGCAAAGTTGGCATGCTGGAACCCTTTGGTGGTTGATGTCAGACGGCCATGGGCTGTGCGGGGTGCGAAGGCTCGGGCAGGGGCGTGGCCTGGTCTGCCAGCCCATGCATGATGGGTTTCAGGGCGTGGTAGGCCGCGCAGTAATGAACGAACATCTGCTCATACAGGGCTTTGTTCGCGGGGTTGGGATCGGCCCGTCGGCGCAGGGTGCGCCAGTTGCGGATAGCTTCGACGTCCTCGATGGCGCCGATTGCCAGTGCCGCGAGCATGGCACCACCCAGCGGCGCTTCGACCTGCTGCTCGATGGTGAACACGGCGTGGCCGGTGATATCGGCGATGATCTGCATCCACAGGTTCGACGCCGTGCCACCCCCTACCACGATCAAGTGCGGATCAAGCTGCAGCCCTGCCTGTTTGCCCATTTGCATGTTGTGACGCAAGGCAAACGCCAGCCCCTCCAATACTGCCCGGTACAGGTGAGCCTTGTGGTGGAACAGCGACAGCCCTATATAGGCCCCCGATGCCTTGGCATCCCAGATGGGGCTGCGCTCGCCCATCAGGTAGGGCAGGAACAACAGGCCGTCTGCACCGGCGGGCGTCTTGGCAGCGTCCTGCTCCATCAGTTGGTGCACCTCGGCGCCGGGTGACAGGGCAGCGGCCTGCTTTTCCTGTGCACAGAACTGCTCACGGAACCAGCTGATTGCGGCACCGGCGGTAATGGCGCCGCCGAAACTGTAGGTGTTGGCGCCAGCGTCGTAGACGTAAGGCATGTTGATCAGCCCTTTGCAGGCAGCGCTGCGCTGCTTGATGAAGCCCCAGCACATGCTGGTGCCCAGCATCGCGACATGGTTGCCTGGCGCAATGACCCCTGCGGCCAGTGTGGCCATCGCTGCATCGACTCCGCCGGCAACTACCTTGGTGCCTGGCTGTAGCCCTAGCCGCTGCGCCGCAGCCGGTAGCAGGCTGCCAATGACCTGCCCGGGCGCAACCAGGCGTTGCGGCATCAGGTGGGCGTCGATGCCCAGGGCATCGAGCATCAGAGGCGACCAGCCACGCGTTGCGAGGTCGTAGATGCCGCCGATATTGCCCGCTGAACTGTGGTCCACGGCCAGCTCGCCGGTCAGGTGGTACTGCACAAAGCTGTTGGGCGGCAGCAGGTAGCGTGCCTTGGCCCAGACCTCTGGCTGGTTGCGCTTGATCCACAGCATCTTGGTATAGCCGTAGTAGCTGTCGACACCGTTGCCCGTTATGCGCTGCAACTGTTCCACATCCACATTTTCGCGCACCCACTCGGCCTCGGCGATGGCTCGGCGGTCCATCCAGATGAGGCAGGGGTGAAGGGGGTTGATGTCGGCGTCCACCGGGATGCCCGAGCCCCCGTAGAGGCTGCTGATGCAGATGGCTTTGATCTGGGCGGCTGGTACTTGGCTGCGGCGGATGCTGGTCGCGACCGTTTCGTAGACAGCGTCCAGCCACACCTGTGGCCATTGCTGCGCCCACAACGGCCGAGGTTGCTCGACCTGGTAGCTGACACAGGCCTGGGCCAGCATTCCACCCTCGGTTGACATCAAGAGAGCCTTGGTACTTTGCGTGCCGATGTCGACACCAATCACGTAGTCCATTGTTGTCCCTTTTATTATTGGCGTGGTGGTTTATGTAGACGTGAACATTTTTTTGGCGATTTTATCCAACGGCAGTTTCAAGTCGCGGCTGATCAGTCCGTGGCTGAAAATGTTAACGTCAACATTTCAGGACGCTAGCACAACACGATTGTCACCACAATACGCATGCACGGTTGTGGCCTGGCGTACAATCGCTGAAAATCACGGCGCCCGCAGCCAGCCACCATCGAGCGTTCATGACCAGACCAGGCAAAGCCACCATCACCGACATCGCCAAACGCGTGAACATGACTACCGTCACGGTGTCGCGGGCGCTCAACCAGCCAGAGAAGGTCAAGAAGCAGACGCTGGAGCTCATCCTCAAGGTGGCTAAAGAGCTCAACTACGTGCCCAATGCCTTCGCCCGCAACCTCAAGAATCGCGAGAGCCGGCTGCTGGGCCTGGTCACGGCAAGCCTGGAAAACCCGTTCTACGGCGAGATCATCAAGGCGATAACGCGCGAGGCGAAGAAGCGCGACTACACCTTGATGCTGTTCGATACCGATGGCTCGCCAGAGCTGGAGGCGCGGGCGATCGATACGCTGCTCAGCTATCAGGTCGCCGGGGTGATCCTCTCGGTGATCAGCGACGATGACCAATACCAGCCGAGCTATCTGGCCAAGCTGGAGATGGCCGCCATCCCGGTCGTCCAGATCGACCGCCAGCTCACAGGTGCGCCGTTTGCCGGCGTCTACCTGGACAACGAGCAGAGCGGCTATCAGGGCGCGCGCGCGTTGTTGGCACAGGGGCGGCGCCGGCTGCTGGTCGTCGCCGGGCCGCAACGCTCGAAGATTTCCCTGGCGCGGCTGGCAGGCATTCGCCGCGCATTGGAGCAGTGGCCAGAGCCTACCGTGCTGGAGGTCGTGCATGGGGACTACACCCAGGCGCCGGCACGTGATGTGGTGCGTAATTACCTGCAAAGTGGCAAGTGGCCCGATGTCATCTTTGGCCTCAATGCGCTCATGACCTTGGGCGCGCTGCAGGCCATGCGCGAGGTTGGCTTGAGCCGCAATGACATAGCGCTGTTCAGCATCGACCAGGTGCACTATGCCGAGATCTATGGCCAACCCATCCCTTGCATCAGCCATAGCAGCGTCGAGTTGGGTGTTGGCGCGATCAACCTGTTGCTTGGCCAGATCGACGATCCTTCGCAACCGCTGCGCGATCAAGTCATTGAAGGACAGCTACTGCTCTGACCTGCCAACCATTGGCGGGTACGTACATATCTGGTTAAAAATGTAGACGTTGACATCCAATGCTGAGCTGGCGTCAGATTGGGACCGCACACGAGTTAAGCGATATGTAAACGTCTACATAAAAATAATCAAAGTGCCCTTTGTTCGTCAGGGGGCCAGGGAGGTGGCGAATGGCAACGCAACTCGAAGGTAAAGTGGCAGCGGTCACAGGCGCTGCGTCGGGAATAGGCCTGGCATCGGCCGAGGCGATGGTGGCAGCCGGTGCCAGGGTGGTCATGATCGACCGGGATGAAGCCGCCTTGGCCAGCGCGTGTGAACGCCTGGGGGAGGCGGCCATGCCGTTGGTGATCGACCTGCTGGTGCCTGAGCGCTGTGCAACGCTGCTGCCGGGTGTACTGGCGAAGGCCGGCCAGCTCGACATTCTGTATGCCAACGCCGGTTGCTACGTGGGCGGTGATCTGGTTGATGCGGATGTGGCGGCCATCGACCGCATGCTGAACCTCAACGTCAATGCCGTGATCAAGAATGTGCATGATGTGTTGCCGCACATGATCGAGAGGGGGACGGGCGACATTCTGGTCACAGGCTCGGTGGCCGGGCATTTTCCGGTTCCCTGGGAGCCGGTGTACTCGGCCTCCAAGTGGGCGGTCAACTGCTTCGTGCAGACGGTGCGCCGCCAGGTCAAGGCTCACGGTATCCGTGTCGGCGCCGTGTCGCCTGGCCCGGTCAGCAGTGCACTGCTGGCCGATTGGCCGGAAGAAAACCTGAAAAAGGCCAAGGCGAGCGGAAGCCTGATCGAACCATCCGACATAGCCGATGCGGTCATGTACATGCTCACGCGCCCGCGTAACGTGACGATTCGGGACATGATCGTGCTGCCTTCGGCATTTGATATGTAACGGTTGCACTCAACATCAACCGCTGCAGGCGTGATCTTGTCGAGGCAGCCTTCAGCGTAAGTTGGTCTGCGGTGTGTCTTATTTCAAAGCACTACCGAAACCCGCTGCTGGATTGGATGGTGGCCTATCTTCGAATGCGACTTGGATCCAATACTCCGGTTCTGTATCATCCGGCCGCCATCAGAATGATGGCCGATGATTATTTAAAGGACTGAAGTAATGAAAAAGCTGTTCAAGGCCACCGTAGCCGTTGCTGTCGTTTCGGGCGTTGCCCTGCTGTCCGGTTGCACTGGCCAAGTTTACAACCAGCAGAAAAACTGCTCGTACGACTACCTGTTCCACCCATCGGTTTCCATCTCCAAGGTCATCGGTGGCTGCGGCCCGATCGATAAACTGCCTCAGCCGCAGTAAGCTTGGCGATACCCTGATCGCGTCACCTGTGACCTGATCCAAAGCCCCCAGTCATGCATATGGCTGGGGGCTTTTGTTTGTCTGGCGTGACAACCTGCCGCTGGGACAACCTGCCGCCTTGCTTGTACGCCCGCAATTTGTTTGTGCTGGCATTTCAGATACAATCAGCGAAACGATTCAGCCCTGTCGGTCAATACGACAAAAGCCTGGGTCGTTTTCTGGTTCTTTAAGCCGCTGAACAATGATCACAAAAAGCCTGCGCACAAGAACACGAAGCACCTGGGCCAGCCACAGGCCCGTCCTCCGTTCTACAGACTGGAATTGATCAATGTTCAAGAAAGCTGGCAAGACCTTGCTGGGTCTGGCTGTCGCTGCGAGCTTCATGCAAGCGCACGCCGCAGAAACCAAGAAAGTCGATGTGCTGCTGGTCGGCGGCGGCATCATGAGCTCCACCCTGGCCGTGTGGCTGCACGAGCTGGAGCCAAGCTGGTCGATGGAAATGGTCGAGCGCCTGGATGGCGTCGCCGAAGAAAGCTCCAACGGCTGGAACAACGCCGGCACCGGCCACTCCGCGCTGGCTGAGCTGAACTACACCCCGGAAGACAAAGACGGCAACGTCAACATCACCAAGGCCATCGAAATCAACGAAGCCTTCCAGATCTCCCGCCAGTTCTGGTCGTGGCAGGTCCGTCAGGGCGTGCTGAAGAACCCGCATTCGTTCATCAACACCACCCCGCACATGAGTTTCGTGTGGGGCGATGACAACATCAAGTTCCTCAAGAAGCGTTATGACGCGCTGCAGGCAAGCCCGCTGTTCCGCTCGATGCAGTACTCCGAGGACCACGCGCAGATCGCCAAGTGGGTCCCGCTGATGATGGAAGGCCGCGACCCGAACCAGAAGCTGGCGGTGACCTGGACGCCACTGGGCACTGACGTGAACTTCGGCGAGATCACCCGCCAGTTCGTCGGCCACCTGAAGACCCAGGACAACTTCACCCTGAAGCTGTCCAGCGAAGTCCAGGACATCACCCGCAACGAGGACGGCTCCTGGCACGTCGAGTACAAGAACCTGAAGGACGGGACCGAGTCGGCCACCGACGCCAAGTTCCTGTTCATCGGTGCCGGCGGCGGCGCGCTGAAGCTGCTGCAGAAGTCGGGCATTCCTGAAGCCAAGGAATACGCAGGCTTCCCGGTCGGCGGTTCGTTCCTGGTGACAGAGAACCCGACCATCGCCATGCAGCACATGGCCAAGGCCTATGGCATCGCCTCGACCGGCGCGCCACCCATGTCGGTACCGCACCTGGACACCCGTGTGCTGGACGGCAAACGCGTGATCCTGTTCGGGCCATTCGCCACCTTCTCGACCAAGTTCCTGAAGAACGGTTCGTACCTGGACCTGCTCAGCAGCACCACCATGCACAACGTGTGGCCAATGACCAAGGTCGGCATCGAGCAGTACCCGCTGGTCGAGTACCTCGCTGGCCAGCTGATGCTGTCGGACGACGACCGCTTCGAAGCGCTGCGCACCTACTTCCCGAACGCCAAGAAGGAAGACTGGAAGCTGTGGCAGGCCGGTCAGCGCGTGCAGATCATCAAGCGTGACGCAGACAAGGGCGGCGTGCTGAAGCTGGGTACCGAAGTGGTGGCCTCGCAAGACCGCACCATCGCCGGCCTGCTGGGCGCATCGCCAGGCGCCTCGACCGCCGCGCCGATCATGCTGAACGTGCTGGAAACCGTGTTCAAGGACAAGGTCGCCACCCCGCAATGGCAAGCCAAGATCAAAGAGATCGTGCCGAGCTACGGCACCAAGCTCAACGATTCGGCAGCGGCCACGCAGAAAGAGTGGAACTACACCGCTGAAGTCCTGCAGCTGGAGAAGCCGCCGGTCATTGACCAGAGCGTCGGTACCAGCACGGGTGCTAGCCAGCCGGTTGAGAGCAAGCCAGAGAACGACATGGCGCTGTAAGCGTCAGCGTTGTGATCGAAAGCCACGGGGGTGACCTCGTGGTTTTTTTTTGCCTGTTCCGGCCCCACAGCCAACCCTGGCTCACCGCTGACGCAAAATGCACTCCAGCAAACCGGGGAAGCGTGCATTGAGCATTTCGCTGCGCAGTGAGTTCATATGGGTAGTGCCCACATTGCGCGTTTGCACCAGCCCCGCATCGCGCAATACGCGAAAATGATGGGACATGCTGGACTTCGGCCGGCCGCCGTCCAGCTCGCCGCAGCTGGCTTCCGCCACGCCTGCCAGGTGGCGCACGATTTCCATGCGTACAGGGTCGCTCAGCGCATACAGCAGGCGCTCGAGGATCAGGTCTTCAGGGGTGGGATGTTTGTAGGCTCGCATGGGCGTCATGATAACGGGGGTTTCATTAATTGCCATAGTTCGATTATGATCGAACTATCGTATTCAGATGAACCCGGAGTTCTCCATGTCCGCACTGTTCGAACCCTATACCCTCAAAGACGTCACCTTGCGCAACCGCATCGCCATTCCGCCGATGTGCCAGTACATGGCCGAGGACGGCATGATCAACGATTGGCACCAGGTGCATTACGCCGGCCTGGCCCGTGGTGGCGCCGGCCTGCTGGTGGTCGAAGCCACTGCGGTGGCGCCGCAAGGGCGTATCACCCCCGGTTGCGCCGGTATCTGGAGCGACGCCCATGCCCAGGCCTTTGTGCCGGTGGTGCAGGCGATCAAGGCTGCAGGCTCGGTGCCGGGCATCCAGATCGCCCACGCGGGGCGCAAGGCCAGTGCCAACCGCCCGTGGGAAGGTGACGACCATATCGCCGCGGATGACGCGCGAGGCTGGGACACCATCGCCCCGTCGGCCATCGCCTTCGGCGCCCACTTGCCGAAAGTGCCGCGTGAAATGACCCTGGACGACATTGCTCGGGTCAAGCAGGACTTCGTCGATGCCGCACGTCGGGCGCGTGATGCGGGCTTTGAATGGATCGAACTGCACTTCGCTCACGGCTACCTGGGGCAGAGCTTCTTCTCCGAGCACTCCAACCAGCGCACCGATGCCTACGGTGGCAGCTTCGAGAACCGCAGCCGCTTCCTGCTGGAAACCCTGGCAGCCGTGCGCGAGGTGTGGCCGGAAAACCTGCCGCTGACCGCCCGCTTTGGCGTGCTGGAATACGACGGCCGTGATGAGCAGACGCTGGAAGAGTCCATCGAGTTGGCCCGCCTGTTCAAGGCGGGTGGCCTGGACCTGCTCAGTGTCAGCGTCGGCTTCACCATCCCGGACACCAACATTCCATGGGGCCCTGCCTTCATGGGGCCGATCGCTGAGCGTGTGCGTCGTGAGGCAGGTTTGCCAGTGACTTCGGCGTGGGGCTTCGGTACGCCGCAGTTGGCGGAAGGGGCGTTGAAGGCCAATCAGCTCGACCTGGTGTCGGTGGGGCGTGCGCACCTGGCCGACCCGCACTGGGCGTATTTTGCGGCCAAGGAACTGGGCGTCGATAAAGCCTCGTGGACTTTGCCTGCGCCTTACGCGCACTGGCTTGAGCGTTATCGCTGATTCCTGGAGGGGCCGCACAGCGGCCCCGGCTCAAAACCGATCCAACCGGTAACCCTTCAACTCGGCACGAAGCTCCCGTTCAGCCAACCCCGCCACCCATTCCGCTGTCACCGCCGCCTGGGTCAACCCCAGGTGCTGATGCCCAAACGCTAGCAGCACGCGCCCATCACACACCCGGTCGATCACCGGCAGTGAGTCCGGCAGCGAAGGCCGCAAGCCCATCCACGGCGTCGCCCCTTCGGCATTCAGTTCACGCTGGAACAAACCCTTGCTCAACCGGTGCAACTGCCACGCCCGCTGCATGCTCGGCGGTGCATCGAGACCGGCGAACTCCACCGTGCCAGCCAGGCGCAAGCCCTCGGCCATCGGCGTCATGATGAACTTGCGCTCCAGCGAGGTGACGGCGAATGGCAAGCGCTGCTGCTCGCCAGGCAGCATCAGGTGATAGCCACGCTCGGTATCCAGAGGGACTCGTTTGCCGGTCAGAGCAGTGGTCAGTTGCGCTGAGTGCGCGCCGCAACTGATTAGCACCTGGCGCGCATGGAACGTACCTTGGCCGGTGTTGAGCTGCACGCCATTGCCATTCAGTTGTCCGCCATCGACCTGCGCCTGGACGAAGCGCACGCCACTGGCCTTGGCGGCTTCGAACAACTCGATTACCACACGGTAAGGATCGATGAAATGCCCGGTACGGGGGAAAAACAAGCCGCCCAAGATCGACGAGGTCAACTCTGGCGCAGCGGCGCGCACCGTGTCGGCTGACCAGAATTCAGCCGGCACCGCCTGCTGTTGCATGCGTGCCTGCAACGCCTCCAGTGCCGGGCGCGACTCGGCGCGCTCGAACACCAGCAACGAGCCGTCCTCCTTGAACAGCTCGCTGCGCCCGATGGAGCCGAGCAAACGCTGCCAGGCGCCCAGGCTGCCTTCGTTCAGTGCACGGATGCCGGCCACGCTGCGCTGGAACGGCTCCTGGCGCAGGTTGAGCAGCAGCCGGGTGAACCAGGGCAACGCCTTGGGCAGGTACTTCCAGTCCAGCCGCAGGGGCCCCATCGGGTCCAGCAGCATGCGCGGCAGGCGCTTGAGGATCGACAGGTCGGCAATCGGGAACACCTGCTCGGTAGCCAGGTGTCCGGCATTGCCGTAGGAGGCGCCGTGGCCCGGCGGTTGGCGGTCGATCAGCAGCACGCGACGGCCCTGGCGGGCCAGTTGCAGGGCGCAGGCGACACCGACAATGCCGGCGCCGACCACAGCGATATCGGTCTGGGAGGGGGCGTGGGCCATGATTCAGTGTTCCCGCTTGCCGTCGAGCAAGCGCCGCACCTGCAGCGGGTTTGCGTGCTTCAGCGCCTGCGGCAGCAAGGCATCGGGGAAGTCCTGATAGCACACCGGCCGCAGAAAACGCAGGATCGCAGCCGTGCCCACCGAGGTGCTGCGCGCATCGGACGTTGCCGGGAACGGCCCGCCGTGGACCATCGCATCGCACACCTCAACCCCGGTCGGCCAGCCATTGACCAGCAGGCGCCCGGCCTTGCGTTCGAGGGTCGGCAGCAGGCTGCGGGCGCTGTCGAGGTCGGCATCGTCCAGGTGCAGGGTCGCGGTCAGTTGGCCCTCCAGGTGCTCGGCCACCTGGCGCACTTGTTCATCGCTGTCGCAGGCCACCACCAACGAAGCGGCGCCAAACACCTCGGCCTGCAAGCCCGGGTCGGCGAGAAACGCGCTGGCCTGGGTGACGAACAGCTGAGCCTGGCACTGGTTCGGGCCTTGCGGGGGTTGGCCGCAGGCCGCGACCTTGGCATTGCTGTTTTCGGTCAGGGCGCCCACACCCGCTGCGTAGGCATTGAAAATGCCCGGGGTCAGCATGGTCTGCGCCGCTGCATGGCGTACTTGCTCGCTGGTGGCGGCGATAAAACGCTGCAGTGCCGGGCCTTGGCGGGCGACTATCAGGCCGGGGTTGGTGCAGAACTGCCCGGCGCCCTGGGTCAACGAGGCAACGAAACCTTGGGCCAGTACCTCACCACGCGCCTGCAAGGCTGCGTCGAACAGGAACACCGGGTTGATCGAGCTCATCTCGGCATACACCGGGATCGGTTCCGGGCGCGCCTGAGCCGCGTGGCACAGGGCCAAACCGCCGCTGCGCGAACCGGTGAAGCCAACGGCCTTGATCCGCGGGTCGCTGACCAGGGCGATGCCCACTTCACGCCCAGCACCATACAGCAGCGAGAAGACGCCCTCTGGCAGGCCGCACAGCTGCACGGCGCGAGCGACGGCCTGGCCGACCAGCTCACTGGTGCCCGGGTGCGCGCCGTGTGCCTTGACCACCACCGGGCAGCCGGCGGCCAGGGCCGAGGCGGTGTCGCCACCGGCCACCGAGAAGGCCAGGGGGAAGTTGCTGGCGCCAAACACCGCTACCGGCCCCAAGGCCACCTGGCGCTGGCGCAGGTCGGCGCGCGGCAGGGGCTGGCGCTGTGGTTGGGCGGCATCGACGCGCACATCCAGCCATTCACCACTGCGCACCACGCGGGCGAAGGTGCGCAGTTGGCCACAGGTACGGCCCTGTTCGCCCAGGATACGTGCCTTGGGCAGGCCACTTTCGGCCACGGCACGGCCGATCAAGGCATCGCCCAGCGCTTCTATCTGCTGGGCGATGGTTTCGAGAAAGATTGCGCGTTGCTCCAGTGAGGTTTCGCGGTAGGCGTCGAACGCAGCCCAGGCCAGTTCGCAGGCGTGGGCCACGTGTTCCCCGGTACCACCGGCATAGGCGGGTTCCAGAGGCTGGTTGGTAGCCGGGTCGATGGCGCGGATCGCTTCGCGGCTGCCGGGTACGGGGCGTTGGCCGATCAGCAGTTTGCCTGTCAGGGGCATGGAGCCTCCTTCATAGTCGGTTTCTGGGTCGGGGCTGCCAAGCAGCCCCAGGGTTCAGGCCAGGTTCTGCTCGGCCGACCAGCTGGCATACCACGTGCGGAACAGCGCGTACTGCTGTTCGGCGTAGTTGCGCTGGGCGTCGGTGAGCGCATCGGTTTCGTTGAAGTGCAGGCTGTATTCGCGGTCGCCGTTGAGCACCATCAAATGTTTGTAATACAGCACCAGGTCGCAGCCCTCATCGAACGACGACAGCACCGCCAATGCCGACTCCAGCTCGCGTGCCAGGCGGCGGGCCCTGGCGTCACCCTTGGCCGCTTGCTTGCTCAGGCTCACCAGTTGCAGCACTTCACGCGGCAGGGCATTGCCGATGCCGGTAATGGCGCCGGTGGCGTTGCAGTTGACGAAACCATGGACTACCTGGGTATCCACGCCGACCATCAGGGTCACATCGTCGTCTTTGGAGGTGATGTGCTCGGCGGCGTAGCGCAGGTCGGCACCACCACCGAACTCCTTGAAACCGATCAGGTTCGGGTAGTCGCGGCGCAGTTCGAAGAACAGGTCGGCACGGGTGGCAAAGCCGTAGTAGGGGCTGTTGTAGATCACTGCAGGCAGCTTCGGCGCCGCTTGCAGGATCGCGGCGAAGTGGTGCTTTTGGGCGATCAGAGAGGCGCCACGCGACAGCACGCGGGGGATGACCATCAGGCCGGCGGCGCCGACCTTGGCGGCATGGGCTGCATGGGCCACGGCTTCACGGGTGTTCACCGCGCCGGTGCCGACGATGGTCGGGATGCCGGCGGCAACCAGGCGCGCCACGCCCTCCTGGCGCTCGGCTTCGGTCAGCAGCGGCCAGTCGCCCATCGAGCCGCAGTAGACCACGGCGCTCATGCCGGCCTCGATCAGCTCGCGCCCTTTGCGCACAAGGGCGTCGAAGTCTGGCTTGCGCTCGGTGGTGCAGGGGGTCATCAGGGCAGGCATGCAGCCGGTGAAAATATTGTCGCTCATGGGTATCACTCCTTGCAGTATTCAGTCTGGGTTGCGAAGAAAATGGCCTGGGCAGTCAGATGCCCCAGGCGAAAGGGTCTTGTTCGTCGATCAGCAGGGTACTGTCGGCGGTCATGTAGGCGCGGCCGGTGATGAATGGGCGAATATGCTCACCTTCGCGCTCGTAACGGCCGTGGAACTGGCTGCCGGTAATGCTGGCCTGGACCCAGGTCTGGCCTTCGGCGAGCTTGCCGTCGGCGGCCAGGCAGGCCAGCTTGGCGCTGGTGCCGGTGCCGCAAGGCGAGCGGTCATAGGCCTTGCCGGGGCACATGACGAAGTTGCGGCTGTCGGCATCAGGGTCGGCGGCAAACAGCTCGATATGGTCGATGGGGGCGCCGTGCTCGCCGGTGATGCCTTGGGCCTCCAGGGCCTTGAGCATCGCCCAGGTGAACGCGGTGAGAGCTTCGCGGTTGTCCAGCTCGACGCGCTGGCCGTGCTCTGAAACCAGGAAGAACCAGTTGCCGCCCCAGGCGATGTCGCCGTGCACCACGCCATGGCCTGGCACGTCCACCGACACCTGCCGGCGGTAGCGATAGGACGGCACGTTGCCGACGGTGACCGCGCCGTCCTCGTGCAGGGTGGCGCTGACCTGGCCGACCGGCGTGTCGATTTTGTGCACGCCCGGCTGGATCAGCCCCAGGTGCCGTAGCGAGGCGACCAGCCCGATGGTGCCGTGGCCACACATGTTCAGGTACCCGGCATTGTTGAAAAAGATCACCCCACAAGTGGCGTCTTCCGACACCGGGGCGCAGTACAGCGCACCGACCAGCACATCGTTGCCGCGTGGCTCCAGCAGGCAGGCGCGGCGCCAGTGGTCGTGCAGCTCGCGCAACTCATCGCGCTGCTCGGCCATGCTGCGGCCATTGAGTTGCGGGAAGCCATTCATTACCAGGCGGGTCGGTTCGCCGCCGGTGTGCGAGTCGATGACGTGAACGTGTTTCATGGGCATGTCCATTCTCTAGTGAGCCTGCTTTTGTGCTGGTTGTGCCGGCGACAGGGCCAGTAGCCTTCAGGAGGCCAGTGCAGCCGGGCGAGTGGCGGCCTGGGCCTCGTGGCTTGTTTCGCTTTCGTCTTCGCCTTCCAGGCGCACCAGGTGGGCCGGCACGCCGGTGGCAGCACCCCAGTAGTAGATGCCCAGCGCGCAGGCCGCGACGACCACGGTATCGAACGGGTGGCCGATCACGCCCAGGCCGCCGAAACTGCCCAGCCAGGAAAGCAGGATGGTCACCGCGTAAAAGCCGATCAGCCAGGCGCTGGAGCGCACTTGCTGGGCCAGCGACAGGTGCTGGGTCGGCACGAAGCGGCCGCACAGCAGGTACAGCACGAACATCACGATCTGCAGGGCCAGTAGCCACGACACGGTGTTCCAGCCGGACCAGTAGACGATCAGCGCGGCGATGATGAACGACAGCGGGCCCAGCACGCCCATGCCCTTGACCCGGAACGGGCGTGGCATATCTGGCGCATTGCGGCGCAGGGCAGCGACGGTGACCGGCGCTACGGCATAGCTCAGCACCAGGGCTGCAGACACCACGTTAATCAGCGCTTCCCAGGACGGAAAGGGCAGGGTCCAGAACACTGACAGGCCGAAGGTCAGCCACAGCGCCGGGCGTGGGATGCCCGATTGCTCGTCGATGCGGGTGAAATACTTGAAGAAGGTGCCGGTCTGGGCCCAGCCATAGATCACCCGCGGGGTGGCGTTCATGTAGATGTTGCCGCAGCCGCTGGGGGAGATCACCGCATCGGCCACCACCAGGTAGGCCAGCCAGCCTACGCCCAGGGCCAAGGCGATGTCACGGTAGGGCAGGGCCAGTTCCTTGGTCACCGAAGCCCAGCCGTTGGTCAGCATTTCGGTTGGCACGCTGCCAAGGAAGGCCAGTTGCAGCAGGGCATAGATCGCGGTGGACAGCAGCACGGAGAGGATCAGCGCGATGGGTATGGTGCGCTGTGGGTTCTTGACCTCGCTTGCCACCGAGATGATTGGTGTCAGGCCCAGGTAAGCGAAGATGATGCCGCCAGCCGAGACGGCCATTTCCACACCGGACATGCCGAAGGGGGCGAAGCCCTGGACCTCGAAGTTCTCTGGCTTGAAGAAGGTGAACAGCACACCGATCACCAGCAGCGGCACGATGAACTTGAACACGCTGACCAGGTTGTTGGCCTTGGCGAAGGTCTTGACGCTGCGGTAGTTGAGCAGGAAGAACAGCCCCAGCAGCGCAAACTGCACCAACCAGCCGAGCACGGTGGGGTCGCTGGAGCCGGCCTTGGTCAGGCCGGGGAACCAGGCCGCGGCGTACTGGCGTGATGCGACCACTTCGATGGCGATCAGGCTGGAGAAGGCGATCAGGGTGATGAAGCCCATCAGGTAGCCGAGCAGTGGGCCGTGCGAGTACACCGGGTAGCGCACCACACCCCCGGCGCGTGGCAGCGCGGCGCCGAGTTCGCAGTAAACGATGCCCAGTAGCAGTACGGCGAAGCCGCCGAGAAACCAGGAGAGGATGCCGGCCGGCCCGGCAATGGCCGAAACGTGGCTGGCGGCGAACAGCCAGCCGGAGCCGAAGATGGCGCCGAGGCCGATGAAGGTGAGGTCCAGCAATGACAGCTGTTTCTTGAATTTGCCTGACATGGGGTCGCCTTTTTGTAGGTTTTGGATAGGCAGGTCTGATGTCACCAGGTGCGGCTTTTGGGGCCGCGCTCTTGTAGGTTTTGGGCGGCTTGCGTGGGAACTAGAGTGGACCGAACGGGGCCACGGTTCTTGATGGTTTTCTGCAGGGCAGATGACGAAATCGGCACAATTGCAGAAAAGACTGGCGCGCCGGTCACCAGGCTGGATAGGTTGGAGGCCTTGCTGTGCAAGGGTTTGAGAGTTTTGCCGGCGATGGCGCCGGTGCAGACACTAGAGAATTGACTGATGGCCGACGCCACCTTGGCAGCCCTGTACCAGAACTTGGACCAGCACCGCCCCGCCAGCCTTGAGGCACTGCTCGCCGGGGTATCCCTGCTGTTGCCGATCCTCGATGCCATCCCCAACGCCGCGATCTTCATCAAGGATCCGGATGCCCGCTATGTGCTGGCCAACAACACCCTGGTTCAGCGCTGCGGCCTCAAGCGCCTGCAACCACTGTTGGGCAAGACCAGCGCCGAAGTCTTCCCGGCGCAACTGGGCCCCGGTTATACCGAGCAGGACCGTCGTGTGCTCAAGGATGGCCTGGTGCTGGAAGACCAGCTCGAGCTGCACCTGTACGGCAGCCGTGAACCGGGCTGGTGCCTGACGCACAAGCGCCCGCTGTACAACCAGGCGGGCGAGATCCTCGGCTTGGTCGGCATTTCGGTCGACCTGCAATCAGCCGCCGACAGCCACCCCGCCTATCAACGCCTGGCCGCGGTGGATGAGCACATTCGCAAGCACTTTCACCAGCCGATCAGCATGGGCGAGCTCACCCGCATCGCCGGTATTTCCGTGGCCCAGCTGGAGCGCTACTGCAAGCGGGTGTTCCACCTCACGCCCCGGCAGATGATCCACAAGGCACGCCTGGAGCACGCCCGTCGTCTGTTGCATTCGGAGCTGCCCATCACCGACGTGGCGATGTGCTGCGGCTACACTGACCACAGCGCCTTCAGCCGCCAGTTCAAGCAACTGACCGGCTTTACGCCGCGCCAATATCGGTTGGTTCGGTGTAATGAAACACAGGGAAGAGATGCCGGCGCTAAACTACGTTGGGTAGGAAGGTAGGTATTATTCTCAAGTATTTTATTGTTGGAAGCGACGGTGCGGAGGATAACTGATGGTCAATAATAGAGTGTCTAGCAGTCGGGTGCACAATACCAAACGAGACGCGCTGTTTGTGAGTTTCGCGCGATCTTATTGTCCGTACGGTTATCTCAGAGTTGCGCAGCCTAGCACTGGGTTTGTGGCGTTTAATGGTGAATGGTGTGGTCTTGTTGCGGGCGGATACTTGCTCGGTAATGGTCATCGATTGCTGAATACGCAGATAATGAGGTTTGGCAGCCCAGACTTGCTAAGCCCTTTCGGACGAGGAGGCATCAATGCTTATAGTTTTTGTTCCGGAGATCCTATAAATAATACAGACCCGAGTGGGCGCTTCGCCCTGTCCATGATAAAACCCCTGAAGCGTCTCCAGCATGGAGTCAAGGCCATCCCGCGAATAGCAGCTAGTGAACGTCTTAATTTCAAGAGTCAGCAAAAAACGAAGGTCAGTGTTTTTAGTCAGTATCCCAAATTGAGTAATCGGAAATTATCCAAGTTTGGAACGGAGTTCGAGCAATTTCAAGAAGCCTCTGCAGATCAAGGTTTCAAGCCGATTGTTATTAACAGTAAAAGCGATCTTAAATATGTGTCGGGCTATCACTCAAGGCGATTTGTATTAACAGATAGAGGGGAGCTTCTGGTCGATGGAACGGCTGATTTGAACCGACATGGTATGAATCATGCCATACTGGCAACGTACGGTTCCAAAGGGGGCGGCGTGATTGCAGCAGGTATGATTGCAGCCCCAAAGAGTGGTCACGTTATGCTTTGGAATGATTCAGGGCATTACCATCCCAACTTCTCTACACTCTTCCCTGTGGAGTTCAAGCTGACTGGCATGGGGGTTGAGGTAGAAAGGATCAGAGTATTGGCGAGTCTCGGCTAACTTAATGATAAACAAATCGGTTTTAGCTATGGATTATGCATAACTATTCGGGCCTCTGCGAAGCACTGTTCGGCTATTGACGAGCGCGGCTCGCTGCGGCGCAGCAGCAGGCCGACCGGGCTGTGGATGGCGGCGTCGGCCACCGGTACGATGCGCAGGTGCTCGCTGAGGTCTTCCAAGCCACAGTCTAGCGGCATGATCGCGCAGCACATGCCGGTGTTGATGGCCTGGATCAGCTGGAAGGTTGAGTCGCTTTCCAGCACCGCATGCTGCTCCAGGCCACGGCTGCGGAAGCTCAGGTCCAACGATTGGCGGTAGTGCATGCCTTTGCTTAGCAAGCCCAGCGGTATATCGCTGAGTGAATCCCAGCGCAGCGGGTCGCCGGCAAACTGGAAGTGCCGGGTGTCGTGCAGCAGGCCCATGGTGGTCGTGCCCAGTTCGATCACTTCGAAAAAGCTGGTGTTGACCTGGTCCATGTAGCAGATACCCAGGTCGAGTTGGTTGCGGCTGAGCCCGTCGATGACTTGCTCCGAGCTCAGCGAGCTGAGCTGAAACTGCAGCTCGGGGTATTTTTCGCGCAGCGGCAGCAGCAGCTGCATGGGGTTGAAGCTGGCCAGCGGCACGGTGCCCAGGCGCAAGCTACCAACCACTTGGCCGCGGCAGCTGGCTGCCTCGGCCTGCAGGCCATCATGGGCGGCGAGCAGGGTGCGGGCCCAGGCCAAGATGCGCTCGCCGGCTTCGGTGAAGCCCTCGAAGCGCTGGCCGCGCTTGACCAGCACCAGTTCCAGTTCGTCTTCCAGGTTGCGCAGGCGCATGGACAGGGTCGGCTGGGTGATATGGCACAGCGCCGCAGCCTGGCCGAAGTGGCGGGTCTGGTCGAGGGCGATGAGGAACTTGAGCTGCTTGATGTCCATGGGAGTGCCTGGGGTCTGGTTGTGCTGACCTTAACCAAGTCAGCGATAGATGTCATTGATCGGGCGGTACGGCATATCGATTGGACGCGCTCTGGTCATGTCTCTAGCGTAACGACCATGCCATACAAGGAGCTTCACTGTGCGCGTTCAATCCGACGCGGTCTTCGTACCGCTCAATATCGCCGTACTGACGGTAAGCGACACCCGCACCTACGACAACGACACTTCGGGTGAGCTGCTCGCCAGCCGCCCGGTGCAGATTGGCCATCGCCTGGTGGCGCGTGCGCTGCTCAAGGACGACCTGTACAAGATCCGCGCCCAGGTGGCCACCTGGATTGCCGATGAGCAGGTGCAGGTGGTGCTGATCACCGGCGGCACCGGTTTCACCGGGCGGGATAGCACACCGGAAGCGGTGGAGTGCCTGTTCGATCGGCGTATCGACGGTTTCGGCGAGCTGTTCCGGGCGTTGTCCATTCTTGATGTCGGTACCTCGACCGTGCAGAGCCGGGCGTTGGCCGGCATGGCCAATGGCACTCTGGTGTGCTGCCTGCCAGGCTCTACCGGTGCCTGCCGCACGGCGTGGGAAGGCATCCTGGTGGAGCAGCTGGATGCGCGGCACCAGCCTTGTAATTTTGTGAAGCACCTTAAGCCCATCGCGCCCTGCGAAACTCGCGGTTGATCAGTTCCGGCCCTATCGCCGGCAAGCCGGCTCGGGTTGATCACAGTCTTTGATTACTGTGGTGCACCCGTGGGAGCCGGCTTGCCGGCGATAGGGCCAGTCAGCTCAACACATGCTCCACCGGCTGCAGCGCCGGTGGCAGCGGCTCCACGCCCAAGGCCCCCAGCACATCCCGCTCGACCGTGCGCACCATGGCATCGGTCGGCAGGTCGTTCTCGTCTCGCCCGAACGGGTCTTCCAGTTCATTGCCGATCGCATCCAGCCCAAAGAAGGTGTACCCCACAATGGTGGTAAACAGCGGTGCCAGCCAGCCCAGCGGCTCGGCCAGCGCGAACGGCAGCAACAGGCAGAAGATGTAGATGGTCCGGTGCAGCAGCAGGGTATAGGGGAAGGGCAGCGGTGTGCCCTTGATCCGCTCGCAGGTGGCCTGTACCTCTGACAGCCCGACCAGGCGTTGTTCCAACAGGCTGTAGCGCCAGTCGCTGATTTGCTGCTGCTCGGCCAGGCGTGAGCAGCGGGCGCCAACCTCCTGCAAGATACCGTCGCAGACATTGTGCGGGCGGATCGCAGCGGGGTTGGCCAGCCACGGCCGGGCGGCGGCCCCCTCATCCTCGTTGCGCAACTGGGCATTGAGCGCATGGGCAAAGCCGCACAGGCTGTGCAGCACCTCGGCGCGCAGCTTTTCATCGGCGATCACCACGCTCTCACGTACGAACGAGCGGGTCTCGATGATCATCTTCCCCCAGGCCTTGCGCCCCTCCCACCAACGGTCGTAACAGGCATTGTTGCGAAAGCTCATGAAGATCGACAGCGACAGGCCAAGGAGTGTGAAGGGGGTGGCGCTGACGGGGTAGAAAAACGCCGGGAAGTGGCGTTCGACCAGCACGATCAAGGCGGCGAGCAAGGTGACCATCAGGCAGCGCAAGGCAATGCGCTTGACAATCGAACCCTTGAGGGTGAACAGCACGCGCAACACATCGGGGCGAGAGTGAACGATCATGGAAGTCCAGAGACGGCCGGTCAGCCGCCGGTCATGTTCATGAAGCGCAGGATCTGCACATCGCCACCGACCTCGAAATGATGGCGGTAGGGCTTGAGGTGCAGTGAATCGCGGATGGCTTTTTCCAGCCGCTCGGCATCACCCGGGTGGGCACGCAGCACCTGTTTGAGGTCCATCGAATGTTCATTGCCCAGGCACAGCAGCAGCCGGCCTTCGACGGTCAGGCGCACACGGTTGCAGGTGGCGCAGAAGTTGTGGCTGTGCGGCGAGATGAACCCGACACGGGTGCTCGCCGCTTCCGCCAGGCGCCAGTAACGCGCCGGGCCCTGGGACGACTCGGTCGATTCGATCAGGGTGAATTGCTCGGCCAGCCGCGCGCGCACTTCGTCGCTGGAGCAGAACGACTCGCCGCGTTCATGCTCGTTGATCACGCCCAGCGGCATTTCTTCAATGAAAGTGATGTCCAGTTCGCGGTCGATGGCAAAGCGCACCAGGTCGACCAGCTCATCGTCGTTGCGCCCCTTGAGCACCACGCAGTTGAGTTTGATGCGCTGAAAACCCGCGCGGCGGGCCGCGTCGATGCCGGCGATCACCTGGGCCAGGTCGCCGGTGCGGGTCAGTTGCTTGAAACGTTCTGCATCGAGGCTGTCGAGGCTGATGTTCAGGCGCGATAGGCCGGCGTCGAACAGCGGCTGAGCCAGGCGGGGGAGCTGCGAGCCGTTGCTGGTCATGCACAGTTCACGCAGGCCGGGCAGGGCGGCAATGCGCCCGCACAGGTCGACGATGCCCTGGCGGACCAGCGGCTCGCCGCCGGTGAGGCGAATCTTGCGGGTACCCAAGGCGACGAAGCGCTCGGCCACCTGGAACAATTCCTCAAGGCTGAGGATCTGCTGGCGCGGCAGGAACTGCATGTCTTCAGCCATGCAGTAGACGCAACGGAAGTCGCAGCGGTCCGTGACCGACATCCGCAGGTAGTCGATTTTCCGGTTGAAGCCGTCGATCAGGGCCCGGCTGTTCTGTTCCACGTTCGCGCTCGGCAGGGGAGGAGTACTGGTTCCACGCTATAACCTGCGGTGTTCGCCGTCAAATTGCTTTGCCCGACTGCTTGATCAATCTCATCTATCACGGCTGCAGGGCCAGTACTCCAAGGCCTTGATCGGATTGTCGCGTTTGCGTGATTACCCGCGAAGGGAACGCTGCCAACACCAGCCCATCATCGAAACGGCCTATCACCCCGTAAGACATTTCGATTGGACGGCCCCCTGTCGGCCTCCATAGGCTGAAAAACAAGCACCGGACGACACGATCCGCTGCACTTTTCGATGCCCGCGTGAGGATTGACCGCATGAGCCAGGACGAACATATCAGGGACTACAAGGGGCCGGCCGCTGGCTGGGGCGCGCTCAAGAGCGTGACCAAGAGCTGGCTGGGCAGTGACAACGCCTTCAAGAACCTGCGGGCCATGCTCAAGACCAACCAGAACGGCGGTTTCGACTGCCCCGGCTGCGCCTGGGGCGAGTCGCCGGAAAGCGACATGGTCAAGTTCTGCGAGAACGGCGCCAAGGCGGTCAACTGGGAGGCCACCGGCCGTTCGGTCGACCCCGCGTTTTTTGCCAGGTACAGCGTCAGCGCGCTGGCCGAGCAGACCGACTACTGGCTCGAATACCAGGGCCGCCTGACCCACCCGATGCGCTACGATGCGGCTACCGACCATTACGTCGAAACCTCCTGGGAAGAGGCCTTTGCCTTGATTGCCCGGCACTTGCATGCGCTCGATTCGCCCGATGAGGCCGAGTTCTACACCTCCGGCCGGGCCAGCAACGAGGCGGCATTCCTGTATCAGCTGTTCGTCCGCGCCTATGGCACCAACAACTTCCCTGACTGCTCGAACATGTGCCACGAGGCCAGCGGCGTGGGCATGTCGGAAACCCTCGGCGTAGGCAAGGGCACCGTGGTGTTCCACGACCTGGAACTGGCCGATGCGATCTTCGTCATCGGCCAGAACCCCGGCACCAATCACCCGCGCATGCTCGAGCCGCTGCGTGAAGCGGTCAAGCGCGGCGCCCAGGTGGTGTGCTTCAACCCGCTCAAAGAGCGTGGCCTGGAGCGCTTCCAGCACCCGCAGCACCCGTTCGAAATGCTCAGCAACGGCTCCGAGCCGACCAACACCGCCTACTTCCGCCCAGCCCTGGGCGGCGACATGGCGGCCATGCGCGGCATTGCCAAGTACCTGCTGCAGTGGGAGCGCGAAGCCCAGGCCAAGGGTGAACCAGCGGTATTGGACCATGACTTCATCGCCGCGCACACCAGCGGTGTGGACGCCTACCTGGCGGCAGTGGATGCCACCTCTTGGGGCCATATCGTCGAGCAGTCCGGCCTGACCCTGGCCGAGATCGAGCTGGCCGCGCGCATGTACCGCAAGGCCGAGCGGGTGATCATGTGCTGGGCGATGGGCGTCACCCAGCACCGCCACTCGGTGCCGACCGTGCAGGAGATCGTCAACCTGCAACTGTTGCGCGGCAACGTCGGCAAGCCCGGGGCGGGCATGTCGCCGGTGCGTGGCCACAGCAACGTGCAAGGCGACCGCACCATGGGCATCGACGAGAAACCCAGGGCGGCGTTGCTCGATGCCTTGGAAAAACGCTTCCAGTTCCGCGTACCTCGCGCCCATGGGCACAACGCGGTGCTGGCGATCCAGGCCATGGAGCAACAGCGTGCCAAGGTGTTCATCGCGCTGGGTGGCAACTTCGCCCAGGCGACGCCGGACACCCCCCGCACCCACGCGGCCCTGCGCAACTGTGCGCTGACGGTGCAGATCTCCACCAAGCTCAACCGTTCGCACCTGGTCACTGGCCGCGATGCGCTGATCCTGCCCTGCCTGGGGCGCACCGAGATCGACCTGCAAGCCGGCGGGCCGCAGGGCGTGACCGTGGAAGACACCTTCAGCATGGTGCATATTTCCCATGGCCAACTGCGCCCGCGTTCCCCGCACATGCGGTCCGAACCCTGGATCATTGCCGGCATGGCCAAGGCCACGCTGGGCAACAAGCCCATCGATTGGGAATACGCCGTTGCCGACTATGGCCGTATTCGCAGCATGATCGCCGATGTCATCCCCGGCTTTGCCAACTTCAACCAGCGCCTGCAGCAGCCAGGCGGTTTCCACTTGGGCAACAGTGCCGCCCAGCGCAGTTGGCGCACGGCGACCGGCAAGGCGCGTTTCAGTGCCAGCCCGTTGCCAGAGCATCTGGTCAATGCCCAGGTGCTCGCCCGTGGCGACAAGCCTGACCTGATCCTGCAGACGATGCGCTCGCATGACCAGTACAACACCACGCTTTATGGGCTAGATGATCGTTATCGGGGCGTGTTTGGCCTGCGAGAAGTGGTGTTCGTCAGCGAGGCGGACATCCGCCGCCTGGGCTTTGAGCCGGGTGAGCACGTAGACCTGGTGTCACTGTGGGAGGACGGTGTGGAGCGCCGGGTATCGGGCTTCCGCCTGGTGCCCTACGACATTCCCGATGGGCAGGCAGCGGCCTACTACCCGGAAACCAACCCGCTGGTGCCGTTGGAAAGTTACGGCGAGGGCACCTATACGCCGACGTCGAAATTCGTGGCGATTCGGCTTGAGAAGGCCAAGGCCGGGAACCGAATCGAAGCGGTGGCGGCGCAGTGATGGGGCGCTAAGGCAGGCACCGATCAGGGCCTGTGTACCGGGAAAGCCGTGGTGTATTTCATCTGCTCCATGGCAAAGCTGGACGTGATGTTGGAGAGCCCATCGGTGCTGGTAATCAGCTTTTTGTAGAACCGGTCGTAGGCGGCGATATCGCCCACCACCACCCGCAGCATGTAATCCCAGTCCCCAGACATGCGATAGAACTCCATCACCTCCTCGAAGCCTTTCACTGTCTCGGCAAACTGCTCAAGCCAGGCGCTGTCGTGGCGCTGAGTCTTGAGCTGGACGAATACCGTCAGGCCCAGGCCCAGGCGTTCGGGGTCGAGCAGGGCGACGCGGCCGAGGATGTAGCCATCCTCTTCCAGGCGTTTGACCCGCTTCCAGCAGGGGGTGGTGGAGAGGTTGACGGCTTCGGCCAGGTCCTTGAGCGAGAGCGAGGCGTCGCGCTGGAGCAGGGTGAGGATGTGCTGGTCGAAACTGTCCATGAGGATCCGCTGGCGGTCAGGAAAATATTCCCCAGATTACCCCAACGATAGAAAAAATTCCCGCAACCGCCGGCGTTGTGGCGGCAGGTGTTTGTGCGATAGTTGCGCACTTACATCTGCCAATGGGCCCGACCATGTCCGACAAGCCGCGCAATTTCGCCACCCGTACCATCCACGCCGGTGAGCAGTTCAGTGTCGCCGACAACGCGATCTTCCCGCCTATCTACACCGCCAGCTCGTATATCAAGCGCAGCCTCGATGACAACCCCGAGTACGCCTACAGCCGCGTCGGCAACCCGACCCGGCATGCCTATGAAAGCTGTGTCGCGGCGCTTGAAGAGGGTGTTGGCGCGGTGGCCTGTGCCTCGGGTGTAAACGCCACCGCCACGGTGCTGGAGCTGCTCCCCAAGGACGCTCATGTGGTGGTGATGAACGGTGTCTACGGCGGTACCTTCCGCATTCTTGAAGACTACCGCGCACGCACGTCGGGCCTTACCACCACCTATGTCGACCTCAACGATGTCGCGGCCGTAGCGGCGGCGATCAAACCCGAAACCCAGTTGATCTGGATCGAGTCGCCGACCAACCCGTTGCTGCACCTGGTCGACATCAAGGCGGTCTGCGACCTGGCGCGGGCGCGTGGCATCCTCACCTGCATCGACAACACCTTCTGCTCGCCGTGGAACCAGCGGCCGATCACCCTCGGTGTGGACCTGGTGATGCATTCGGCCAGCAAATACATTGGCGGCCACTCCGACCTGACCGGCGGCGTGGTGGTGGCTGCCAATGACGCCTTGCTGGGGCGCCTGCGCAAGATCAGCATGGCCGTGGGGGCAATCCAGGGTCCGTTCGACTGTTACCTGGCCCTGCGTGGCCTGAAAACCCTCGACGTGCGCATGGAGCGCCAGTGTGCCAATGCCCTGCAGGTGGCACGCTTTCTGGAAAGCCATCCGCAGATCGAGCAGGTGTATTACCCGGGCCTGGAGAGCCACCCGCAGCACGCGCTGTGCAAACGCCAGATGCGCGCTGGCGGGGCGGTGGTGGCAATGAAGGTCAAGAACGGTGATCGGGCGGCGCTCAACCGCCTGGTGGAGGCATTGCAGATCTTTGTCCTGGCCGATTCGCTGGGCGGCGTGGAGAGCATGATCAACCACTCCTGGAGCATGTCGCACAACTCACTGAGCCCCGAGCAGAAGGGGGTGATGGGCATCAGTGAAAGCCTGTTGCGGCTGTCGATCGGGATCGAGGATTACCGGGACCTGATCGAAGACCTGGACGGGGCTTTGAACGCATCGGCTGCTGTGTAACGGGTGTTGGGCCTGTCGCCGGCAAGCGGGCTTGCCGGCGACAGGCCGATTGATTCAGCAGAGAGCCATCAGGATTTCGGCGGATGAATGATTCGCTCGATCTTGTCCTTGATCAGCAGGCGCTCCTTGCGCAGGCGGTTGACGGTATCGTCGTTGGTCCCATTGCCTTCGGCGGCTACCACCTCCTTGTCTTTGGCGTTGTATTCCTTGTGCAGGGCATGCAGCGTCTGGTCCTTGTCTATCAGTGCCTGGAATGCATCGGCGGTAACGTGCAAGTCAGCGAGCAGATCATGCGGAACTGGCATTTCTTCACCTCTGTCAGGGTTGTCAGTAAGGTCCTGACCTTTGAGGATAGCCGCCTTTGCGCGGGTAGGGGACTGGGGTAGGCTGTCGCTTCCCCCAACGCCTGGAACCTGTGCCATGCCTCACCTGAACCTGGAATACAGCGACAACTTGCGCGAGCTGAATGTCGAGGTACTGCTGCTGCGCCTGAATCACGCCCTGGTCGGCAGCGGCCAGTTTGCCGATGAGGCGGACATCAAAAGCCGCGCCCAGGCGTTCGCCCATTACCGGGTGGGCACAGCACCGGCCGAGCGGGCGTTTGCCCATGTGCGCCTGGCCATCCTCAGCGGGCGCCCGGCGGAGGTAAAGAAGCAATTGTCCGCCAGCTTGCTGGAGGTACTGCGTGAGGCCATACCTGAGCAGGCGGGCGTAGACCTGCAATTGTGCGTGGAAGTGCTGGATATCGACCGCGAGCCTTACGCCAAGCTTCGCTTGCCAGGCTGACCGCCGTCGGCGCAGATGTTCGTCAGGTTTCACCCGCAGTGCCCGCGCCGTATATACTGCGCGCCAATGTTTGTGGGAGAGCCTCGTGGCCATCGAAATACACTGGATCCGTGACGACCAGACCCTGGCCGAACTCTGCCAGAGGTGGCGCACATTGCCCTTTGTGGCGCTCGACACCGAATTCATGCGGGTCGACACCTTTTACCCGAAAGCCGGCCTGATCCAGATCGGTGACGGCGAGCGGGCTTATCTCATCGACCCGTTGCTGATCGGCGACTGGCAGCCGCTGGGCGAACTGCTAGAGGATGCCGGCGTGGTCAAGGTGCTGCATGCCTGCAGCGAAGACCTCGAAGTGCTGCTGCGCCTGACCGGCAAGCTGCCCCAGCCGCTGTTCGACACGCAGTTGGCCGCAGGCTACCTGAACCTGGGCTTCTCCATGGGCTATTCGCGCCTGGTCCAAGAAGTGCTGGGCCTTGAGCTGCCCAAGGGTGAAACCCGCTCGGACTGGCTGCAGCGCCCGCTGTCGGACACCCAGGTCAGCTACGCCGCCGAAGATGCCGTGCACCTGGCCGAACTGTTTGCGGCCTTGCGCCCCCGGCTGTCCGACGACAAGTACGCGTGGGTGCTGGAAGACGGTGCCGAACTGGTGGCGGCGTTGCGCCGTGAGGTCGAGCCCGAGACCCTGTACCGCGATGTCAAGCTGGCCTGGAAGCTGGGCCGCCAGCAACTGGCGGTGCTCCGCGAGCTGTGCGCCTGGCGCGAGCGTGAAGCACGCAGCCGCGATGTGCCGCGCAACCGTATCCTCAAGGAACACTCGCTGTGGCCAATGGCCAAGAACCAGCCGGACAACCTGTCGGCCCTGGCCAAGATCGATGAAATGCACCCACGCACCATCCGCCAGGATGGCGCCTTCCTGATCGAGCTGATCAAGCGCGCCGCCAGCCTGCCGCCTGAGCAATGGCCGGCCACGTTGCCCGAACCGCTGCCGATCGAAGCGGCCGGCATCCTCAAGCGCCTGCGCGCCATCGGCCAGGCCGAAGGCGAGCGCTTGGGCATTGCCCCGGAGCTGATGCTGCGCAAAAAGGCCCTGGAAGCCTTGCTCAAGAGCGGCTACCCCAATGGCCCCTATCAACTGCCCGATTCGCTGCGCGGCTGGCGCCGTGAGCGGATGGGCCAGGCCCTGCTGGACGACCTGGCGGGCGCCGGAGAAACCCGATGAAACGTATCTGCTCGATCTACAAGAGCCCCCGCAAGAACGAAATGTACCTCTACGTACTCAAGGCCGAGGGCCTGGAGCGCGTGCCCGAGGCGCTGCTGCCGTTCTTCGGCACGCCCGTGCATGCCTTCGACCTGGTGCTGAGCCCCGAGCGCAAGCTGGCCCGCGAGGACATCGTCAAGGTGCTGGACAACCTCGAAAACCAGGGTTACCACCTGCAAATGCCGCCGGCCGAGGACGAGTACATCGAGCATTTGCCGGAAGAACTTCTGCGCCGAAACGACCCGGTCTGACCCGGCCACTCTCCCTTCACACCCCAAGGTGGCCCGCATGCCGGGCCGCCTGCGTTGTCTGCCAAGGTTGTCACTTTGATGCGCGTTCTGATCGCTGAGCAGGATCATGCCAACTACGCCCGCCTGCTGGCTGAAGCGGCCCCGGACCTGGAAATCCTGACCAGCGGCGATTCCGCCGAACTGGCCTTGCAGGCACCCCAGTGCCCGGTCTGGCTGGGCCAGCCAGACCTGCTTGCCAGTCTGCTGCGCCAGGGCCACAAGCCGGCCTGGATGCAATCGACCTGGGCCGGCATCATGCCCTTGCTGGCCGATGGCTTGCCGCGTGATTACCGCCTGACCCGTGCGGTCGGCATCTTTGGCCAGGTGATGGCCGAGTACATGCTCACCTATATGCTGGGGCACGAGCGCGAAGTGCTGTCTCGGCTGGTGAGCCAGGTGGAGCGCCGTTGGGACGACCGCCCGGGGCGCACGCTTGAAGGGCGCAAGGTGTTGATCGTGGGTACCGGCGATATCGGCCAACGCGTGGCCGAATTTCTCTTGCCGTTTGGCGTGACCCTCTATGGCATCGCCAGCACGCCCCGCGAGCAGGCGCCGTTCGTCGAGGTCGCCGGGTTGGCTGATTTGCCACGGATGGTCGGGCAGGCCGATTACGTGCTCAACCTGTTGCCGGATACCCCGGCAACCCATGACCTTTATGATGCCGCGCTGTTCAAGTGCTTCCGGCCCAGTGCGCTGTTCATCAATGCCGGGCGTGGGGTGGCGGTGGTCGATGCTGACCTGGTCGAGGCGCTGAAGCAGGGGGATCTGGCGGGCGCGGTGATCGATGTGTGCCGGCAGGAGCCGTTGCCGCAGCGTCACCCGTTCTGGACGGCGTGGGGGTTGTTGCTGACCGGGCATAGCTCGGCACCGACTTCGCCGGCGGCGATGGTACGGCTGTTTGTCGAGAACGTGCGGCAATACCAGGCAGGGCAAGGGTTGCGTGGCGAAGTGGATTTCGCGCGGGGCTATTGAGCTGCAGCCGGTCGCTACTGACAAGCGGTCTGGCATTGCCGAAGGCCAGGCTCTAGACTGGCGCCGCCATGGCGCCCAGCTACAAACACTCAAGCTGCAAGCCACCAGAAAAAAGCCATACGCGCCGCAATTGCCTGGAGCTTCCAGCATGAAGCCTGGCGCAGGCCCAATGCAGGAAACCCGTGTGATGATCGCTGAAAGCGCGCCGTTCTGGCGGCGCAAGACCCTCGAACAACTCGACCCGCAAGAGTGGGAATCGCTGTGTGACGGCTGTGGCCTGTGCTGCCTGCAAAAGCTCGAGGACGAGGACGACAACAGCGTCTATTACACCCGTATTGCCTGCAAGCTGCTGGACATGAACACCTGCCAGTGCAGCGACTACCCCAACCGTTTCGCCCAGGTGCCCGATTGCATCCAGCTCACCCCTGGCAAGGCGGACCAGTTCAAGTGGCTGCCGAGCACCTGCGGGTATCGTCTGGTCAGCGAGGGCAAGGACCTGCCGGCATGGCACCACCTGGTCTGCGGCGACCGCAGCCAGGTGCATGAACAGCGCATTTCCCAGTCGGGGCGTATGCTCAGGGAGCAGGATGTGGACGAAGACGACTGGGAAGACCACCTGATTTTTCGCGCCAGCTGAGCGGCATCCTCCGTCGCCTCTGGGAAACAAGGAGTTTCTGTATGCGTTGCCAGCTGTTGCTCCTGCTGGGCCTTGTGGCCAGCTCGCCTGCCTGGGCGAAGAAGGTCGACCTCGACTACCAGGTGCGGCTGTTGCCTGCCAATGGCCAGGCCGAAGTGCGCCTGACCCTGGCAGACGGCAATGCGGTGCGTAGCCTCGACTTTGACCTGGGCAAGCAGGGCGCTTATAGCGGTTTCCAGGCTGACGGCCAGTGGCAGGTGCAGGGGGAGCGCGGTGTGTGGCACCCGGCGGCGGGCAAGACCAGCCTCAGCTACCGGGTCAAGCTGGACGAGAAAGTACGCAGCGGCGCCTATTCCTCGCGCATTACCCCTCACTGGGCGTTGTTCCTGGGTGACCAGCTGGTGCCACCGGCACGCCTTGACCAGCAAGACGGCACCGAACTGGTGGCGCGCTTGTCGGTCGACCTGCCTGAGGGCTGGAAAAGCATCGAAACCTCCTGGCCGCGCATCGGCAAGGACAAGTTCCGTATCGACAATGTATCGCGCCTGTTCGATCGCCCGACTGGCTGGATGCTGGCCGGCGACCTTGGCAGCCGACGTGCGCGTCTGGGCGAGACCGACGTGACGGTGGCGGCCCCGGTGGGGCAGGGCATGCGCCGCATGGACAATCTCACCCTGCTGACCTTCGTCTGGCCACACCTGCAGGCGGTATTCCCACGCAACCCGGCAAAGCTGCTGTTGGTGGGGGCCCGTGATGGCATGTGGCGCGGAGCAATGGCAGCGCGGGGCTCGATATACCTGCACAGTGCCCGGCCCATGGTCAGCGAGAGCGGTAACAGCCCTGTGCTGCGTGAACTGGTGCAGCTGTTTGCGCAGGTTCATGTGAGTGCTGACAGCGACTGGCTTAGCCAGAGCCTCACCGATTATTACGCCAACGAGTTGCTGCGCCGGGCCGGGGGGGTGAGCGATGACCGCTACCAGGTGTGGCAGGCGCGTTTGCAGAAGCAGGGTGCCAAGGTCACCCAGTTGCGCGGCGAGCGGGCAAGCCCGGCCCAGGTTGCCCGCGGGGTTTTGCTGTTGCAGGCGCTGGACAAGGAGATCCGCATCCACACCCAGGCCAAGCGCTCACTGGATGATGTGACGCAGGCGCTGATGCGCTTGCCGAAGGTGAGCACCGAGGAGTTCGTGCAGATCAGTGAGAACGTGCTGGGGCGGCGATCCGAGGTCTTGCAGAGCAAGGCGTTGCGTTAGCTTGCAGGCTGGCCCTGCTGGCGACAGGGCCATTAAAAACAACTGATCAACTACCCGTGAGCGGGTCTTTCCCCGTTACCGTCACCCCGCGCGTCGCCGCCTCGGCACTGCGTTTGAGCGCCTCCAGCTCCGTCGCACTGCGTTCGATGTCCGAGCGCAAGCGGTGATATTCCTGTCGATGCTTCTGCCACCAGGCCTTGGTCGAGCAATGGCCGCTGACTCCGCGAGCCACCGCAAGGCCACCGACCGCCATCTGCAGCAGCCCGACCAGCCCGCCGTGGCGCATACCCTTGGTGAACATCAGCGCACCACCGGCCAGTGAACCGACCCGTTCCAGGCCCTGTACGTTATGGTCCTGTGACGCCGTAGTGGAATGAATATCGAGCATGGCAAGCCCTCCATCTGAAGTGTAAGCAGCTGACCAGCTGCCTGCTGCACACGTTCAGTCGGGTTGCCAAGTGGTCGCAATTGCCAGTGTTGGGAGGGCGCTGCGCGTTGCCCGGCTACTTGAACTTGGGGCCCGAGCGGGTATTGAGCCCCTTGGCCAAACGGTCGTATAGCACCACATTCACCGTCGCGGCGAGGTTCATGCAGCCTTCGGTAGGGATGTAGATGGTTTCTTCACACCATGCGCGCACGCTGGCATCGAGACTGCCGTCTTCCGGCCCGAAGATATAGATGGCGCGATCAGGGTGGGTGTAGTCAGGCAGGGGCCGTGCACCTTCCACCAACTCCACTGCAACGGGTGTGCAACCCAGCGGGATGATGCGCTGCAGGTCGTCGATGCCGATCAGCGGAATATCGTAGTGCACGCGCTTGGTGTCAGTGACGAAGTCGCGGGCGCGCTCGTAGCGCTTGCCGGTGTAGAACACCGAGTTGACGCCGTAGCAACCCGCTGCGCGCATCACCGAACCTACGTTCTCTGCAGATTTTGGGTTGAACAGGCCGATGCAGCTGTACCGTTTGTTTGCCACGTGCCGGGGCCCTTCGCAAAAAAAGCGCGATTATACGGGCTCGCCGGCAGCAGCGGGGGGCTGTGTCGACAGTCAGTCTTTCTTCAGCAAGCCAGCCAGCCCGGCGAACGGGTTGTGCGTGGCCTTGGCAATGCTCGGGGTGCTGGTGGAGCCTTCGCTGAAGTACTGCTGGTCGGTATAGCGCGAGTGCTCGTTGTCGTGGCAGTACAGGCACAGCAGCTCCCAGTTGGAGCCGTCCTGGGGGTTGTTGTCGTGGTTGTGGTCACGGTGATGCACGGTCAGCTCGCTCAGGCGCTTGCCGGCGAACTCACGGGCGCAACGGCCGCACACGTGCGGGTACATTCTCAGGGCTTTGTCGCGGTAGCCCATCTCTTTGTCGCGCTTGGCGTCGGCGAGGATGCGGTCGAGGCGGGCGGTGGCGGCGGACGTGGATGCCGAACTCATGGTGTTTCCTTTGTTCTGATCAGGCAGGTAACGGTTATGCCAACGAGTCTAGCGCGCTTGCAGGGCAAGCGGACAGGCGGAAACGTGTATTAAGGCGTAGCCTGTAGGAATGTTCAGACAGGAGGTTGCTGATGTTTCATGCGATCCTCGCCGCGCTGCTGTTAGCCGGCCTGCCCTTGGCGCATGCCGCCGGCACGCCGCCGCGTATCACTACACCGGTGCCCGGGGCGCCTGGCACGGCAACGCCCACGCCGTACCCTCAGATTACCCCGAGCACTGTACCCAAGGCCTACGACAGCCAGCCCGGCGCGCCGCTGCTGCCGCCCATGCCGGTGCCCGGGCCGCCGAAGGATCAGCCATTGCCTGGTTTGCGTACGGAACCGCCCAAGCCGCCGGCGAATGATGACTAAAGCGCCAGGCGCTGCCCGTCCTGCATTCGCAGGCGCTTCGACAAGGCTACGGCCAGTGCGCGGATGATCCGCGCGGCGATGCGTGGGGCTTCGTTGAGCATCTTTTCCAGCGAATCCTTGCCCAAGGTCAGCAGTAGGCAGTCGCTAGCGGCCAGGCAGCTGGCCGAGCGGCGCTCGCCGTCGAGCACGGCCATTTCGCCGAAGGCGCGGCCACTGCGCAGCGTGGCGATTTCTACCTGGGCGCCGTGGGCGTCGGTCTTGCGCACTGAAACCACACCGTGGTGCAGGATGCACATGAAGGTGCCGGCGTCGCCTTCGTTGAAGATGGTTTCGCCTTCGACCAGGGTGGCGAGGCTGAAGTAGCCTGCGGCGGTATGAAAGTCAGCGGGCTGCAAGGTATCGAACAGGTCGCAGTCCATGAGCATGTCGCGGATTTCGGCGCTGAGATGGGTCTGGTCGGGCATGTGTCGTTCTTCTTGGCGGGTGTTGTCCGAAAGTTTCTGGGCGGCCCCGATCGTCGGCTTGCCGGCAATCAGGGCCATTGGCCCTGCGACCCTATGACAACGAAAAGCGCGTTTTACACCACGCCCAGCTCATTGAAGACGAACGCATATTCAAGTGCCACGTCTCGCAACCCCTGGTAGCGCCCACTCATGCCGCCGTGGCCGGCCCCCATTTCGGTCTTGAGCAGCAGCAGGTTGCTGTCGGTCTTGCGCGTACGCAGGCGCGCCACCCACTTGGCCGCCTCCCAGTACTGCACGCGGCTGTCGTTGTAGCCAGCGACCACCAGCATGGCCGGGTAGGCCTGGGCGCTGACGTTCTCGTAGGGGGCGTAGGCCTTGATCCGCTCATACACCTGCGGCTCTTGCGGGTTGCCCCATTCGTCGTACTCGGTGACGGTCAATGGCAGCTCGGGGTCGAGCATGGTGTTGAGCACATCCACGAACGGCACTTCGGCGATGGCGCAGCGGAACAGATCCGGGCGCAGGTTGAGCACCGCGCCCATCAGCAGGCCACCGGCGCTGCCGCCACTGATGGCCAAGCGGTCGGAGGCTGTCACGCCTTTAGCGATCAGGTGCTCGGCGCAGGCGATGAAGTCGCTGAAGCTGTTGTGCTTGTGCTCCTGCTTGCCGGCGCGGTACCAGGCTTCACCCAGCTCGCCGCCACCGCGCACATGGGCGATGGCAAAGGCCACACCGCGTTGCAGCAAGCTCAGGCGGGCGTGCGAGAACCACGGGTCGAGGCTCTCGCCGTAGGCACCGTAACCGTACAGGTAGAGGGGGACCGTCTTGCCCTGGTCTTGTTTGCGGCGCACCAGGCTGATCGGTACCTGGGTGCCGTCGGCGGCGGTGGCCCACAGGCGTTCGCTGACGTAGTCGTCGGCATCGAACTCGCCCAGCACCGGGGTTTGCTTGAGCACTGTCTGCGCGCCCGTGGCCAGGTCCAGCTGACGCACCTGGGCCGGGCGGTTGAGTGCCTCGTAGCGCAGGCGGATGCGCGTGCTGGCGAACTCCAGGCTGTCCTGTACGTACAGGCTATAGGCCGCGTCAGGCAACTCGACGCGGTAGGCCGGCGTGCCTTGCGGGCGCACTTCGATGATCGGCAGGCCGCCTTCACGCAGGCTCAAAGTGAGGGCGCTGGCGTTGAGGCTAAGGCCTTCGAGCATGATGTCGTCGCGGTGCGGCACCAGCACCTGCCATTGCTCGCGCGTGGGCACCTGGTCTGCCGCTGCCTGGTACAGGGCGAAATTGATGCCGTCCTGGTTGCTGCGGATGAACCAGCGCCACTGGCCATCGAGCTGGCCGTGGTCGGGGAAATACTCGTGGCCCTCGGCGCGCGGTGCCAGGCAGGTAAATGCCGCCCGTGGCGTTTCAGCGTCCAGCACCCAGGCTTCGCTGGTGGTCTTGCTGTTGAGCAGCAGGACCAGCTGGCGCTCGGAGCTGGCGCGGTAGCAATGCAGGAAAAAACGCCCGTCCGGCTCTTCGAATACGGTCTGCGCGCCGGTTTCGCCCAACGTGTGACGGCGCAGCCGCCACGGGCGGTGGGTGTCGTCCAGTTCGGCAAAGAACAGCGTCTGGCTGTCGTTGGCCCAGGTCAGGCTGCCGTCGCAGTCGTCGAAGGGCAGGGCGGTCAGGTTGCCGCTGGCCAGGTCCTTGACGTACAGGGTGTAGACCTCGTCGCCGCTGGTGTCGAGGCTGTAGGCCAGCAGGCGGTGATCGGGGCTGACGCTGAAGCCGCCAAGGGCCAGAAAGCCGCCGTTGGCCAAGGCGTTGGGGTCGAGCAGCAGCTGTTCCTGGCTTTCGTCCACCGTGTTGGCGTCATCCGCAGGCCGTGGGCAGCGATAGTGGCGCGGGTATTCATCGCCTGCCGTGGTGCGGGTGTAATAGAGGTACGGGCCCCAGGGGGAGGGCAGCGACAGGTCGGTTTCCAGGATACGGCCCTTGATCTCTTCGAACAGCTGTTCGCGCAGGGGCGCCTGGTCCGCCAGGCAGGCTTGCTGGTAGGCGTTTTCGGCCTGCAGGTACTCGAGCACCTCAGGGGTGTCGCGCTGTTGCAACCAGGCGTAAGGGTCGGTGGCCTGGTCTTGGCGGGCGATGGGGGGCTGGAGCGCGTTGGGCATCGGGGATCTCTTGGCTGGGGGGCGCCTGCGCCCGGAAAAGTGTTTATCATAGGCAACTCTTTGCCTGGCTTGCACGATCACCATGACCGAGAACGACTATACCCTCGCCTGGGGCCTTTACGCTGTTGCTGCCCTGGGTTGTCTCTGGGTGGGTTTCAAACTCACTGGCTGGATGTGGCGCTGGCTGCGTGAGCCGCTGCGGGTGATCCTCGCGGTCCTGTTGTTGACGCCGACCGTCGTCGACCCGGGCAAGGATGCCATGGCCCCGGCCATCGCCATCACTGCCCTGGACGTTGCCTTCAAGGTGGGCAACAACGCCTGGCGCGCGGTATCGGACTTTGCCATGTACGGCCTGATCGCCTTTGGCCTGTACCTGGCCTTCGTGCTGCTGCGCTGGCCGCTGGAAAAGCGTGCCCGCGAGCGTCGCGAGCAGCAGGAGGCCGCCGCCAAACGCCTGGCTGCCGAGGATGACCAAGTGGGCGTCGGGGCGCCGCTGGCCGCCGAACGCGGTGACCGTTACCGCAATGACCCACCGCCTGCCGCACCTTCTGGTGGCCGGGTCGAGCCACGTCTGTAAGCGGAGGCATCACCATGTGCGAACTGCTGGGCATGAGCGCCAACGTCCCCACCGACATCGTCTTCAGCTTCACCGGCCTGATGCAGCGCGGCGGCCGTACCGGCCCGCACCGTGACGGCTGGGGCATCGGTTTCTACGAGGGCCGCGGCCTGCGGCTTTTCCAGGACCCGGCAGCGAGCAGCGAGTCGGAAGTCGCCAACCTGGTGCAGCGTTATCCGATCAAGAGCGAAGTGGTCATTGGCCACATTCGCCAGGCCAATGTCGGCCAGGTGTGCCTGTCCAATACGCACCCGTTCGTGCGCGAGATGTGGGGCCGTAACTGGTGCTTCGCCCACAACGGCCAGCTGGGGGCGTTCAAGGGCGAGGCGACCTTTTACCGGCCGGTGGGCGACACCGACAGCGAAGCAGCCTTTTGCGACTTGCTCAACCGCATCCGCGCGGCTTTCCCTGAGCCGGTCGCAGTGGAACAGCTGCTGCCGGTGCTGGTCGAAGCCTGTGCCGAGTATCGCGGCAAGGGCGTGTTCAACTGCCTGCTCAGCAATGGTGACTGGCTGTTCTGCTTCTGTTCGACCAAGCTGGTACACATTACCCGTCGCGCCCCCTTTGGCGCGGCGCGTTTGAAGGATGTCGACCTGATCGTCGACTTTCACACCCAAACCACCCCCAATGACGTGGTCACGGTGATTGCCACCGAGGCCTTGACCGAGAACGAGACCTGGCGGCGCTACGAACCCGGCCAATGGGGCCTGTGGCGGCACGGAGAGTGCGTTTCGCAAGGCCAGAGCTAAGGACGCTGCATGTTCAGAAGTTACCTGCGGTTGCTGCTGTTCACCTTCGGCCTGCTGGCCGGTATCCAGGTGCCTGGGCTGGTCAAGGATTACAGCCAGCGGGTCGAGGCGCACCTGTTCGAATCGCGCCAGGCACTCGATGGCTTCAAACAGACCGCCGAACGCTTCTTCAAGGGCGATTTGCAGGCGCTGGTGCGGCATTACCGCAGCAGTGACGATGTGGTGTTCAACAGCGATGCCAACAGCATAGAAAGCCTGCTGATCCGCAACCAGGTGCTCGAGAACGAGTGGCAGGCGCTGCAAGGCTCGTGGGTCAGCCGCACCTGGCATGTGCTAGTGCAGCCCGACCCGCAAATGCGTGAAGAGACGCTCAAGGGGTACAGCTATCAGATTCTGCTGGTGCCGGAGGCGATTGGCTGGGGCGTCGGTGCGGGGTTTGTGCTGGCGTTTGTCGTCGAAAGCCTGTTGCTGGGAATTGCCTGGGTCATTCTCGGTGGGCGGCGCAAGGCGGTGAAAGAGAGCTGGCGTTGATCCCTGCTGGGTCAGGCCCGGCTCTACCGCCGGCAAGCCGGCTGCCACAAATAAATCACTGTCCGTGAGAGCTGTGAGAGATTCTATGGTTGTAAACAACGGTCTTTAGGCCGTTCTGCTTACGTATTCCTCCTTCTTCTTCATCAGGGCAAAT
>NZ_RHQR01000030.1:0-46974 GCF_003936645.1 Pseudomonas sp. p106 | reverse complement strand
CAGCAACAGCAACAGCAACAGCAAGAGCAAGAGCAGGGTTAATTGGAGAGGGGCGTGGGTGGTGCACGCCAACAGTTGACCACCTGCCACCCCCCGCGTAGCCTTGCCGCTTCGAGGTTCTTCGGCCAGGCCGAAGCTAAGACGGGAACGCGGTACAAGCCGCGGCTGCCCCCGCAACTGTAAGCACCGGTAACGGATCGACACAGCCACTGCGCCCAAGCGCGGGAAGGCGTCATCCCGCCAGCCCCGTGATCGAAAGGGCCGCAACGGTGCAAGCCAGGAGACCTGCCTCGCAACGTTTTCGACTATCAACCGGGCGGGGTGATCCGGTGGCGAACGAGCCCGGCCGGCCTGGCCGCGGCTTTCGTCCCGCATGCCCGCGCCATCCTGCCAAGGGCAACGCGACATGAAAACACTGGCCAAACTCCCCGTCACCATCGTCACCGGCTTTCTCGGCTCGGGCAAGACCACTTTGCTCCGGCACATGCTCGACAACGCCCAAGGCCGCCGCATCGCAGTCATCGTCAACGAGTTCGGCGAACTCGGCATCGATGGTGAAATCCTCAAGCAGTGCAGCATCGGCTGCACCGAAGAAGAGGCCAGCGGCCGCGTCTACGAACTGGCCAACGGCTGCCTCTGCTGCACCGTGCAAGAAGAATTCTTCCCGGTCATGCGTGAACTGGTGGCGCGCCGTGGCGACCTCGACCACATCCTCATCGAAACCAGCGGCCTCGCACTGCCAAAACCGCTCGTGCAAGCCTTCCAGTGGCCGGAAATCCGCAACGCCTGCACCGTCGACGCGGTTATCACCGTGGTCGACAGCCCAGCTGTCGCCGCCGGTACCTTCGCCGCCTACCCGGACCAGGTCGACGCCCAACGCAAGCTCGACCCCAACCTGGACCATGAGTCGCCGCTGCACGAATTGTTCGCCGATCAACTGGCCAGTGCCGATCTGGTGGTACTGAACAAAGCTGACCTGATCGACGCCGAAGGCCTGGCCAAAGTGCGCGCCGAAGTGGCCGAAGAATTGCCGCCTGCGGTCAAGGTGATCGAGGCCAGCAGCGGCCGCCTGCCGCTGAACGTGCTGCTGGGCGTCGGGGCAGAGTCCGAGGCGCACATCGATGGCCGCCGCACTCACCATGATTCGCATCACGACGGTGAAGGCCACGATGATCACGATCACGATGCCTTCGACTCCATCTCCATCGACCTGCCAGAGGCCGACGAAGCGCTGCTGCTCGATGCCCTGACCCAACTGGTGGTGGAGTTCGGCATCCTCCGTGCCAAGGGCTTCGCGGCCATTCCCGGTAAGCCGATGCGCCTGCTGGTGCAGGGTGTAGGCACCCGTTTCGACAAGCACTTCGACCGCGCCTGGCGTGCCGATGAGCCGCGCATCACCCGCCTGGTGCTGATCGGCCAAGACCTTGATGCCGCGCATCTGCAAGCGCGTCTGCGCCAGGCACTGGGCGCCTGACCCATGCACCTGCTGCGGACCCAGCCCGGCGGCTTCGTGCCGGACGACAGCATCGCCGACCTCGGCCAGACACCCGCCGAGCTGGTGATCCTCTGCAGCGGCGACTCGCATTTGGCGTTGCTCGCCGAAACCGCCGAGCAACTGCCGGACGACTACCCCAGCCTGCGCCTGGTCAACCCCATGCAGGTGCAGAACCATGCCTCCGTCGACCTGTATGTCGACGAGGTGCTGCGCCACGCCAAGGTGATCCTGGTGTCGTTGCACGGTGGCGTCGGCTACTGGCGCTATGGGGTGGAACAACTGGTCGAACTGGCTTCACGCGGCGTGCAATTGATCCTGGTGCCCGGTGACGACCGCCCCGATCCGGAATTGACCGGGCTTGGCACCGTCACTGGAGAGCCAGCCGAGCGCCTTTGGCACTACCTGCGTCAGGGCGGCAAGGCCAACGCCGTCAATCTGTTCAAGTACCTGGCCAGCCAGTGGCTGGGCCGCGATTACAGCTGGGATGCACCGCAACCGTTGCCACGCACCTCGGTGTATCACCCGGGTACTCCCAATGCCACGCTCCAGGACTGGTACGCCCAGTGGCACCCGGAGCACCCGGTAGCGCCGCTACTGTTCTACCGCTCGCACCTGCAGGCAGCCAATACCGCGTTCATCGACGTGTTTTGCCAGCGCCTGCAGGCGGCCGGCCTCAATCCGCTGCCGATCGCCGTTGCCAGCCTCAAGGAAAGCGCCTGCCTGGAACAGGTCGAAAACTGGCTGGACGAAGCGGGCGCCGAGGTCCTGATCAATACCACGGGCTTTGCCATGTCCAGTCCGGAGCGTCCCAGCCTGCGGCCGTTTCGCCGGGACATACCGGTGCTGCAGGCCATCTGTGCGCAAGACAACCAACCCGGTTGGGAAGCCAGCGAGCAAGGCCTGGGCGCTCGCGACCTGGCCATGCACATTGCCTTGCCCGAGCTGGACGGGCGCATCATTACCCGGCCGGTGAGCTTCAAGGACATGGCCTGGCGCAGCGAGCGCAGCCAGTCTGACGTGGTGTGCTATCGCGCCCATCCGGAGCGTATGGATTTTGTCGCCGAGCTGGCCAGGCGCTGGGTGGCGCTGGCGCGCCTGCCCAATGGGCAAAAGCGCATTGCGCTGGTGCTGGCCAACTACCCGACCCGGGACGGGCGCATCGGCAATGGTGTTGGGCTCGATACCCCTGCGGCGGCGCTTAACATTCTCAAGGCGCTGCAGGCTGAAGGCTACCCGCTGGGCGAACTGCCGGACAGCGGCACCCAATTGATTCACCAGTTGCTCGGCGGCGTCACCAACGATCTCGATCACCTCGACCAGCGCCCCTGCGCCCAGAGCCTGAGCCTGGCAGATTACCAGGCCGCTTTCGAGCGCCTGCCCGAAGCCAACCGCAAGGCTGTGCTGGAACGCTGGGGGGCGCCCGAGCAGGACCCGATGTACCGCAGCGGCCGCCTGATGGTGGCCGGGCTGCGCTATGGCATGACGTTCGTCGGCATCCAGCCGGCACGCGGTTACCAGGTCGACCCCAGTGCGGTGTACCACGACCCGGATCTGGTTCCGCCGCATGGCTACCTGGCATTCCATTTCTGGCTGCGCCACGCCTTTGCCGCCGATGCGGTCATCCATGTGGGCAAACATGGCAACCTGGAGTGGCTGCCCGGCAAAGGCGTCGGCCTGTCTGACCAGTGCTGGCCGGATGCGCTACTCGGCCCGCTGCCGAACATCTACCCGTTTATCGTCAACGACCCGGGCGAGGGTGCCCAGGCCAAGCGCCGCACGCAGGCAGTGATCATCGACCACCTGATGCCACCGTTGACCCGAGCCGAAACCTACGGCCCGTTGCGCCATCTTGAACAGCTGGCTGACGAGTTCTACGAAGCGCAGATGCTCGACCCGCGCCGCGCCCGTGAACTGCAGCGCGACATCCTCGAGCTGGTCAAGGCCAACCACATCGACCGCGAGCTGCAGCTAGAAGGGCAACTGGACGACGCCGCCGTGTGGCTGCCACGCCTGGATACCTACCTGTGCGACCTCAAGGAGTCACAGATTCGTGATGGCCTGCACGTATTTGGCCAGTCTCCGCAAGCCCGCCTGCGGATCGACACCTTGCTGGCTTTGCTTCGGGTCGAGCGCGGTGATGGTCGGGGTGGTAACGCCAGTTTGTTGCGCACACTCGCCAAGGCTTTGGTGCTGGGCTTCGACCCATTGGACTGTGACCTGGGGCAAAACTGGGCGGGACCGCGCCCGGCGCTACTGCAGGCCGTAAGCGAAGCACCGTGGCGTACCTTTGGCGACAGCCGGGAACGCCTTGAACTGCTGGCTCTGCAGGTGATCGAGCAAGCTTTGGGCGGCGCTCTGCAATTGCCCGACGAGGCGCAATGGCAGCCGGTACGTCAGGTGGTGCAGGCCTTACAGGAGCAGGTAGCTCCAGACCTGGATGCCTGCGGGCCGGCCGAGATCAATGGCCTTCTCGCAGCATTGGCGGGGCGCTTCGTACCAGCCGGCCCCAGCGGAGCACCCAGCCGCGGTCGCCTGGATGTACTGCCCACGGGCCGCAACTTCTATACGGTGGATGTACGCAACCTGCCCACCACGACTGCCTGGCGCCTGGGTTTCGCCTCAGCGAACCTGGTCCTCGAGCGCCATTTGCAGGACCACGGCGACCATTTGCGCCAGCTTGGCCTTTCGGTGTGGGGCACTGCAACCATGCGCACCGGCGGTGACGATATTGCCCAGGCCATGGCGCTGATGGGCGTGCGCCCGGTATGGGCTACCGGTAGCCAGCGTGTCGACGATTTCGAGATCCTGCCGTTGAGCCTGCTCGATCGCCCACGGGTGGATGTGACCCTGCGTGTCTCGGGCTTTTTCCGCGATGCCTTCGGCAACCTGATCCGCCTGTTCGATGCCGCGGTACAGGCGGTAGCGGCGCTGGACGAACCGGATGACCTCAACCCCCTGGCGGCGCGGGTGCGTGCCGAGCGAGCGGCGCTGCAGGCTGAAGGGGTGGAGGCCGAACAGGCTGCACGCCAGGCCGGTTGGCGGGTATTCGGCGCCAAGCCCGGCGCCTACGGGGCCGGGGTGCAGAATGCAATCGATGGCCGCCTGTGGCATAGCCGGGACGATCTGGCCGAGGTGTACCTCAACCATGGCGGCTACGCTTACGGTGGCAGTGACGAAGGTACCCCGGCGCGTGTTCAGTTCGCCAGGCGGCTGGGCCAGGTCCAGGCGGTGCTGCAGAACCAGGACAATCATGAGCACGACCTGCTCGATTCCAACGACTATTACCAGTTTCAAGGTGGCATGCTGGCGGCGTCCGAAACCTTGAGCGGCGCGGTGGTGGCCAGTTATCACGGCGACCACAGCCAGGTCGATCGGCCGCGTATCCGCACCCTCAAGGAGGAACTGAACAGGGTCATTCGCGCCCGAGCCCTCAACACCAAATGGATCGACGGGGCCAAGCGGCACGGCTACAAGGGGGCCTTCGAACTGGCGGCGACGGTCGACAACCTGTTCGCTTTCGATGCCACCACACACCTGATCGATGACCATCATTATCAGTCGCTGGCCGATGCCTATGTGCTCGACCCGGCGACCCGCGACTTCATGCGTGAGCATAACCCCGAGGCTTTGCGAGACCTCACCGAGCGATTGCTGGAGGCCCAGCAGCGCGGGCTCTGGGAAGCGCCTGGTGAATACCGCGAAGCCCTTGAGGAGCAGTTGCTCGACGGCGAGGAACAAGCTTGAAATGAGTGAACCCGTGCAATTTCCCCTGGCGGCCGTGGTCGGTGCAGACGACCTGAAGCTGGCGCTGTGCCTGACCGCAATCGACCCGAAAATCGGCGGCGTGCTGATCGAGGGCCCGCGTGGCATGGCCAAAAGTACCTTGGCTCGCGGCTTGGCCGACCTGCTCGGTGAGGGGCCGTTCGTCACCCTGCCGCTGGGCGCCAGTGAGGAACGGCTGGTCGGCACGCTCGACCTCGATGCGGCACTGGGGCAGGGCAAGGCGCAATTTTCGCCAGGGGTGCTGGCCCAGGCTGATGGCGGCGTGCTGTACGTCGATGAGGTCAACCTGCTACCCGACACCTTGGTCGATCTTTTGCTCGATGTGGCTGCCAGCGGCACCAACCGTATAGAGCGTGACGGCATTTCCCACCGCCACAGTGCCCGTTTCGTTCTGATTGGCACCATGAACCCCGAAGAAGGCGAGTTGCGTCCGCAACTGCTCGACCGCTTCGGTCTGAATGTGGTGCTCGATGGCTTGCCCGCGCCACAGGCGCGCCAGCAGATCATTCGTCGTCGCTTGGCATTCGACACCGACCCCCTGGCGTTCTGTGAACAGTGGGCCGCTGCTCAGGCACAGTTGCGCGAACGCTGTCATGCGGCGCGTCAGGGGCTGGCAGCGATAGCGCTGGACGATCAGGCCTTGGCCTGGATCACCGAGCGCTGTTTCGCCGCTGGGGTCGACGGCCTGCGTGCAGACCTGGTCTGGCTACGTGCCGCCCGCGCCCATTGTGCCTGGCGCGGTGGCGAGGCGATCGAGGAGCTTGATGTCGATGCGGTCGCGGAATTCGCATTGCGCCATCGACGCCGCGTACCGCCAGAGGTGGCACCACCTTCCACGCCCCCCGAGGCAGGCGGTCGCGATGGGCATAGCCAGGGCGGGCAGGGTGATTGGGGCGCACTGCCTGCGCAGCCTGTGGCCAACGGTGCCCGGCGTGAGGTGCCGAACTGGGCAAAAAAGCCCTGAGCATCCGCCCGCCAGGCACTAATGTGGCGGATGCCTTGCCCCGGGTCGGTAAGCTGAGCGGTGCCAGCCGTGGCCGCGTGCGTGCAGCGGGGAAGGGCCGCGTGGCCTGGCTGTCTACTTTGCTGAAAGGGCGACCACGCGTGCGCCAGGACCTTTGCTGGCAACAGCGCCAAGGCAGTGCTGCCCAGCTGTGGCTGGTGATCGTCGATGCTTCGGCCTCCACCCGCCGGCACCAGGCACTGGCACAGAGTAAAGGGCTGCTGGCAGAGTTGTTTGACCAGGCTTACCGCCAGCGTGCGCGACTAGCCTTGCTGACCGCCAGCGGCGGTGCACCGCAGTGGCAGCGTCATGGCCTGAAAGCCTCGGCGTCACTGCAACCCTGGTTGAACGCATTGGGTGCTGGCGGCGGTACGCCGCTGATCGCAGCCCTGGAGCAGGGCAGACGCTGGCTGCAGGCAAGGCAAAAAGCCCACCCACAGGAGCAGCAGCGCTGCCTGGTATTCACCGATGGACGTCTGCAGCGCTCAAATGATCTGCAGCCGATGCCCTGTGCCACACTATTGGTGGACATGGAAATGGCGCCGGTTCGTCTGGGGCGGGCACGGCAACTTGCCACGCAATTACAAGCACACTATCAGCATATCGAGCAATTCAGGCTAAAAGAGTGATGCACTGCGCGAGGGTGGGGCGACACTTTGTCGCAGTTGTGCAAGTTGCCTGAGTGGCACTGGAAAGTTGCACAAGTGCGTGTAGAACACGCACTTGCACGCAAACTCTGATATTACTTGGGCATCGACCAAGGTTGCAGGGCATAGCCTTTCTGGCACAGTTCGGCGCGCACTTCTTCGATCAGGCTGGCCCACTGGGCCGGGTCGGAATAGATGCGCGAAGACACTTGCTTGCTGCCGATACGGGTGCTGGTCCGGTCGATCACTGCCAGGCTCAGCTCACCAGTACCGTTGGGTGCATCCCAGGCGACGCACTGGAAGGGTTCGAAGGCGTGGTCGGCGATCAGCAGTGCTTCGTTGACACGGAGCGGGGCATTCATGGTTCGGTCTCTCTATGGTCCCAAACATCGAAATTCAAGTCCGCGTAACTGCTATCGCTTCAGGTTGTCGCGATCCGCAGCGCGGGGTTATTTGTACTGATGCTCCAAGTTAGGGGTGAAGTCACACAGTGGTTGTAAATTTTTTTACGACGCACACATTTTTTGTTTCCTGCGCCGCCTGTGACGCCGTTTATTACGAAAAATTCCCGAATGCCCGAAAACCGTCAGAAATGGGCGGACAGACGGTAGTGGGCAGCGTCAAGTTCGTTGCTACTGTTAAATGGGCGCCGCAACTTACTGTTTTCTCGTAAAAAACCATAATCTGGCGCCAAGGAACGGTCATGCACGAAACCGCATCCCTTCGTCGCTTGCTCATCGTCGACCCCTGCGACGATTGCCACCGCCTGTTGCCCGGTCTTGAAAACGCCGGTTGGGATGTTCACAGCTGTAGCCTTGACCTGGCGCTGGAGCACCGTTGCGATATTGGCCTGCTGCGCTTGCAGGATTCGCATTTGCGACACCCGGATGCAGTCAAGGACATGATCAAGCGCAGCAACACCGAATGGATCGCGGTGCTCAACGCCGAACAACTGCGAATTCAGAATGTGGGTGACTTCGTTTGCGAGTGGTTCTTCGACTTCCATACCTTGCCGTTCGATGTGTCTCGGGTTCTGGTGACCTTGGGGCGCGCGTTTGGCATGGCCCGCTTGCGGGGCAAGGGCACCGTGCCGATCGATGGCCTCAAGGACGAGCTGCTCGGCGACAGCCGGCCGATTCTCGAGTTGCGCAAACTGCTGGGCAAGCTGGCCCCAACCGAATCACCCGTGCTGATACGCGGGGAAAGCGGTACAGGCAAGGAACTGGTCGCTCGCACCCTGCATCGGCAGTCGCAGCGCTGCGAAATGCCGTTTATCGCCATCAATTGCGGTGCGATACCCGAGCACCTGATCCAGTCGGAGCTGTTCGGGCATGAGAAGGGCGCTTTTACTGGCGCCCACCAGCGCAAGGTCGGCCGTATCGAAGCAGCCCATGGCGGCACCTTGTTCCTCGACGAAATTGGCGACCTGCCGTTGGAACTACAGGCTAACCTGCTGCGGTTTTTGCAGGAAAAGCACATCGAGCGGGTAGGTGGAAACCAGCCGATACCGGTCGATGTGCGGGTGCTGGCGGCGACGCACGTGGACCTGGAGCGTGCCATCGAACAAGGCCGCTTTCGCGAAGACCTGTACTACCGGCTCAATGTCTTGCAGGTAGTGACAGCGCCTCTGCGAGACCGGCATGGTGACCTGTCGATGCTGGCCAACCATTTTTCCCATTTCTACAGCCTGGAAACAGGCCGCAGGCCGCGCACATTCAGTGACCACGCTTTGGCTGCAATGGGCCGCCATAATTGGCCGGGCAATGTGCGCGAGCTGGCCAACCGGGTGCGTCGGGGGCTGGTGCTGGCAGAAGGGCGACAGATCGAGGCTCAAGACCTTGGCCTGCATGTACTGGAACAGGAAGATCTGCCGTTGGGTACCCTGGAAGACTACAAGCATCGGGCAGAACGTCAGGCCTTGTGTGATGTGCTCAACAGGCACAGCAACAACCTGAGCTTTGCCGCAAAGGTGCTCGGAATATCACGGCCTACGTTCTATCGGCTATTGCACAAGCACCAGATTCGCTGAATTTTTTTGTAGCGGCGCCTACCTTGGGAGCCGCCTCCCACAGAGAGCCGATCAGCTCGACTGAGCGATATGCCCGTCCGAACCCTCTTCGGCCGTCTCCTCTTCGCCTGGCAGTGCCGTGATCACACTGAAATCGCTGACTTCGACTTCCCCTGCGCCATACCCCAGCAGGTGGAACGAAAACGCCTTGCGCTGCGTCGGGTTGTCGAAGCCGAACTCCATCTCCAGCGGCTCGGCGGCAGTCACACGAATTTCGTCAGGCAGCCCCAATGGCACATCCTGCTCCAGTTCCTTGGCCTTGAGTTGAATATAGGCGGCATGCTGTGGATCGAGTGCGCGTACCTTGACCCGTACTCGTGTGCGTGACCCCCCAGGCATCTCCAGGTACTGGGCGCCAATCAGGTTATCGGCCCAGTCATCGCGAATTCGCGCTTGCAACTGGATGGGCGAGGGGCCGCCGAACTGATAGCGCAGGTTGAGCGGCGTCTGCAGCAAGGACTGATCCAGCACGCCGGCCAGGGCGCCGAGTTGAGCACCGAGTCGGCTGTCACCAGCGCCGAGGTACTTGGCCTTTTCGGCAATGAAGCCCTCGCTGGCATAGCGGCGGCAGCGCTGCTGGAAGTCGCATTCGGTGAATACACCCCGGCCATCGTGGTAGCGCAACATGCCGTTGGTGTAGGAAATCATCTCGCGACCCGTATCGTAATCGCGGTAAAGCGAGCGGCCGCCCAAGGCGGCAGGTATTGGCAGGGCGAAATAATCGAGCAAGGACGTTGCCAGATCGATATGGCCATAGGTGCCATGTTTGATATGGGGTAGCTGCGCCTGCTCCGGGGCCAAGGTCAGGTTGAAGCCCCAGGAGGAGGCAAGGCGCACGCCGTCGATACCGTGGGACTCGTCGGAGGTTATTACGACCAGCGTATCTTTAAGCACGCCTTGGCGTTCGAGGTTGTCGAGAAATGCACCGATTGCGTCATCCAGATAAGCCACCGCAGCCTGCTTGGCTGTGTCATGCCGCTCCAGGTATTGAGCGGGCGCCGAGTATGGCTGGTGGGTACCCACGGTCAGCAGGGTAAGCATCCAGGGGCGGTCTTGTTGCCTGAGCTGGCCCACGTAGTCTAGCGCGCCCTCGAAGAACGCGCGGTCATCCTTGCCCCAGGGGAATTGCAGGTAGTTCTCGTTGCTGAACCATTCCAGGCCGTGCACCGAGTCGAAACCGATGTGCGGCATGATGCGGTCCTTGGCCATGAAGCGCAGGCCAGCGCCTTGCAGGTAATGCGTGGTGAAGCCGGCCTGGCGCAGCTGGGCTGGCAGGCAAGCCTGGTTGCGCTGATGCTGGGTGAGCAGTTCCATACCTTTTGGCGTACCGTTGGCCAGCTTGTCGTAATCACCGCAAAGCATCGCATACAGGCCACGAATGGTCTGGTGGGTATGCAATACGTAGTCTGGCGTGTTCATCCCACGCTCTGCCCAGCGGCTGAGGTTGGGCATCAGGTTTTCATCAAAACGGCTGTGCAGGGCCTGACGGTTGGGCCGCACGTAGGCGCCGGGGATGCCTTCGAGGGTGATCACCAGCAGGTTGCGGGCACGCCCGCTTGGCAACTTCTGGCCGTTCAGGTCTGACTGGGTCAGGCCGGCAGTGGGAAGGGGGGTGATCGGTTGCGTTTGCCCGGCCCAGCTCAGTGCCTTGTGCTGCAGCGTACCGACGCCGACGGAAAGGAGCTGATGGGGAAGGTTGTACTGGCGCCACTGATCGGCGTCGGACGGCGCCAGATGCTGAGCGCCCCAGTGCAAACCAAACAACGTCAACGGTATGGCCAGCGCCTTGGGGCCCAGCGGTGCGTCAGGCGTTGTGCGGCTGCGCCAGGCAGAGCGCGCCCAAACCAGCAAGCCAGCGCCCATGACCCACGGCAGCCAGGCATGGGCAAGCCCGCCGTCGGTGGAGTTTTCCATGAACTGTGTATCGAACAGGTAACTCAGGTCGGCACTGGTAGGCAGCCGGCCCACTGCACTGACCAGCTCTGCCGAAGCGACCCACAATGCAGCCCACGCCAGCAGCACGGGCGTGGCCAGCCACCAGGGCCTGCGGTACAACAGCAGCACCAGCAGGCTGCCCAAGGCAAGGTCCGAAAGATAGCCAAGCGGGTTGGACCAACCCAGCAGGGTGCGCGCAGCCAGGGGTATCACTATTACCAGGGTCGCAAGGGCTACGAGCCGGGTATGCGGATGGCCGTGCGGGTTTTTCACGAAAACTTTCCTTGATTGCCGTTAAAACGTCACAAATGTATGGGCAATCATAGCAGGGTGGGGTCATGAAAGCGGCTGACTTAAGGGTTGGTTACCAAAAGCCGGGCCCGCCGGGAGCCCGGTTACAGTGACGTCAGAAGTAGTAAGGGAACTTCAGGCTGAAGGAAAAGTCAGGGGCATCATCGGTCAGGCCGATGGCAAGGTTCGGGACGATGGTCAGGTTGTTGGAGGCCGCGAAGGTCATGCCGATGTTGAAGTTCGCCGCGTTGTAGTCGCTGTTGGTGATTGACTGCCAGTCACCGCCGTCGGGTTTGATCTTGCTCTTGCTCGAGAACTGATCGGTGACCGAGAACGACATGCTCATTTTCTCGTTCAAGGCAAACGCAATACCGCCGCCGATCTGCCAAGAGTCTCCCAGTTTCACGTCACCAGGCACCTTGGTGTTGACCGTGGGGCTGATGTCGCTGAACGAGTCCTCCATGTTGTAGGTGTAGGACAGGCTGGCGAACAGCACGGCCGGGTCGAAGGTCTTGACCAGCGAGATGCCGGGCGTGATCGCCCAGACACCGTTGCCGGTCGGCAGGTCCTCAGGGACAGCCAGGTTGTCATTACCGGCGACCGGGATGAGTTTGATGCCATAGGGGTCGTCGCCGGTGGGCGCCTTGATGCGTAATGTGGCGACTGCGTCGGGCCAGTTCTCCGACTCATCCAGGAACTTGTAGGCCACGCCGACGTTGATATCACCGAGGGCGGGGTCGCGGGTAACGGTACCATCGGAGCTGACACCGGCAGCACCCCCCGCACCGCCGGAAGAGTAGGTCGATTCGCGGTAGACAATGGGAACGTTTATGTCGAACTGCCAGCGCTGATCGACGTTGTAGCGTGCCGTCAGGTCCAGCGTCCAGTTGTCTGCCTTGATGCGGTCGATGTTGATGTTGCCGAGGAAGATCGAATCGAGGGCGAGGAAGCCGTTAAGGGTCAAGGCGCGCGTGTCGTAGTGGGTGTAGGTCAGCCCGGTTTCGACACTGAACTTGCCGCCGCCGAAGAAACCGCTGGCTTCGTCGTACAGGTTGGACACACTTTGCGCAGGTTCCGAATCATCCTGCAGCGATTGGCCATAGGAACTGCCGGTGGTCCCGGGAGCGCCCGATGCCACGGTTTGCCCACCCTTGACGCCTTCGGCGGGGGACCTTGTCAGGCGTTTGGGCGCTGGCGCTCGCGGCGCCTCCTCCACCTGGCGCAGGCGTTGTTCCAGTACCATCAGTGCGTTCTGTTGGGCTTCATAGCGCTCTTTGAGCGCCATCAGTTCCTGTTTGAGAGTTTCGACCTGTGGGTCGGTTGCCGCCTGTAGCAGAGTGGCCGGGGCCAAGGTTGTCAAACAAACGATAACTCTGAACGTCAACAAACGGTGCATGGGTTAGCCGTCCCTTCTGACTACATACGATGAGACTGAGCGTAGATCAGTATCCGAGATTGCGAAGGCCTTTGAGCTGATCAAGGTTTGGGGCCATCGATCCGGCTGTGGGCGCGTCACGCAGCACCACATTGAGCGACGTCAGGTTGCTGACGCGGTTGCTGGTGCCGAGCAGGGTAGTGTTCTGCATAAGGCCACCCTGGCCCAGGCGCTGCACGGTGTTGCCCTGGTTGTTGCTGGCGATGATGTTCAGCTGCACGCCGCGGCCACTGGAGGTAACGCTCAGCGAGCCTGCGCCATTGGCGCCGACCAGCGTGGTACCTGCGGCCAGGGCCTGGCCTTGGGGTTGTGTCGCTGACGCTTCGTTGGCCTTGGTGACATTGATGTCGACATCGTTATGGGCGGTGTTGTAATCGCCGGCAGCACGCACGACCTGGGTTACGCCTTCAGTGCTGTTCAGGCCACCGCCGCCGGTGACGGTACCGGTGCCGGCGCTGCCCGATTGCGGCCTGCCTGTACCTTTTTCATTGATCATCGACACATAGAACTGCGGCTTGATGGTCGACTGCTGGATCTGCATCGCGGAGGTTGCACCAATCACTTCACCGTTGGCGTTCTGCCAGGTACTGGTCATGACGATGCCAAAGCTGACGATGCGCCCAGGCATAACGTAGCGCCCGCGCAGGTTGGCCAGTTCCTGATCCTTCAGCTCGATCGGTTTGAACGTTTCTGCCTGTGTCGGAAGGCTGGCGGCCAGGCAAATGGCGGCCAGCCAGATTGAAGTCTTCATGGGATGCTCCCGGAGCGTCTTGCCCATTGTCATTAGAAGAAATCGCTTTGGATGAAGCCGAAGTCCATCAGCTCGGCGTCCTGCACCGGGGTGAAGTTGCTGACACGGTTCTTGGCGCTCAGCGGCAGCGGCGGATCGAGCAGGATATTGTTCTTGTCGTACCCTTGGCCGATGACGGCGAAGATGATGCCGTTCCAGCCTTTGACGAAGTCATCGATCTTGAAGCGCTTGTGCCCTAGTACCGGGTCGCCGACGTATACCCAGCCTTTATCGACTTTCTGCATCACCACGAAGTGCTTGTAGCCGCGGATGTCCAGCAGCACGACTACCGGTATGCGGATACTGTGCAAGGTGTCCGGGGCTACCCGGTAGCCGCGGGCACGCATGCCCAGGCTTTCCACGTAGCGCTTCATGTCGAGCATCGAGAAGCCTTGGGTGCGGACCAGATCCTGGTCAGCGTGTGCCAGCATCCCCTCGATCACGTGTTGTTCGTCGACGTCAAGCCAGTAGGCCTGGCGCAGGATGGTTGCCAGAGATGCGGCGCCGCAACTGAAGTCGGTTTTCTGCTGTACCAAGTCAGCGAACTTGCGCTCGCGGATGCTCTGGATGGGTTTGTAGATCACCGCGCCACCCGGTAGCACAGACAATGGCATCTGGGCTGCTTCGCTGACACCGGCCATGCTCAGCAACACTGCCAAGGCGATCATGCGCATGTTCGACGCCCCCTGCTTTTTCTTGTTAGAAAGAGGCCCCCCGAAGGGGGCCTCCAGGCCGCAGTTGTTACATCGAGGTGTTGGAGATGGCCAGCGAGTTGCTTTGCTGGTTGCCCACACCTGCTGCCACGTTGACGCCCAGGTTGCCGCTGCCACCATTGACCGAACCACTCAGGGTCGCGGTGTTGGTCACAGGGTTGGCCCAGCCGGTCGGGGTCAGCACTTGGAACGACACGGTGTTGCTCAGCGCAAACTCGCTAGACTCGCTGAAGCTCTTCGAGATGCTGTCCGAAGATTCCGACGCTTTTTCGCCAGCTTTCTCGTAGGCCGAAGCGCTCGCTTTTTCCCATGCCGAATCGTGTGCCTTCTCGTAGGCGGTATCGCGAGACTTGTCATAGGACGAGTCACGGGTACGGTCATACGAAGAGTCATACGCCTTGTCGAAGGACGAGTTGTAGGACTTGTCGAACGACGAGTTGCTGGCCGAGTCATGCGACTTGTCCACCGAGGCGTCAAGCGATGCGTTGAGCGATGCATCGAAGTCGGAGCTGCGAGAACGCTCGAAGCGACCAAACGTTTCGGAGGAAGAGGCGCTGCCCTCAATGCTGGCATCGAGCGAGGCGTTCAGCGAAGCGCTAGACGAAGAGCTGTGGTCCCGGCTGGCCGAACCACTGGCATCCCAACCGCTGGAGCCGCTGGCAGCCATGCTGTTGGTGCCACTGGCGCTGCTGCTGTTGGAGCCGCTGGCGCTCATGCTGCTAGAGCCGCTGGCGCTGCTGCTCTTCGAACCGCTGGCGCTGCTGCTGTTGGAGCCAGCCACGCTGAAGCTCGAGCTGGAGCTCTTGTCGACGCTCGCATCGAACGAGCCGCTACGCGAGGACGACCCGCTCTTGCTGGTGGTGAAGGTCAACGTATCGACGGTATAGGTACGGTCGGCGCGGTTGTTGACTTCCAGGCCAGGGCCATTCTGATCGGCCGAAGCGGTGGCGGTCGAGTTACCGATACCGGCACTGTTGTTGGCAATGGCCATGGTATTTTTCTGCTGGTTCAGGTCGCCGCCAGCCACGTTGATACCAATGTTGCCGCTGCTGCCATCGGCCGAGCCGCTCATGACCGCGGAGCTTTGGGTCGACCAGTTGTTGACGGTGTTATTGTTGCTGCGCTGGACAACATCGGCGGTTGCGGTGGCTGTGCCGAAGACGAAGCTGTTGTCGATGTCGGCATTGTCGGACGACGTGTTGGCGATGGCCGCGGCGTTGTCCTGCTGGTTGCCGTTACCGGCTGCCACGTTGACGCCCACGTTGCCACTTGCGCCAGTACCGGAGCTGCTCATCTCGGCTTCGTTGATGGTGCCTTCGTTGCGGATGCTGTTGTTAGTGCTCCTCTGAATGTCGGTCGCTTCAGCAGTGGCACTGGTGTACACGGCTTTTGCCGGTGGTGTGTAGTTGTGGTTGTGGCCGTTGCCACGTCTGTCGTTCTGATCCGCTTGTGCAGCAACAGCCATGACCGCAGCAATTGCGAAAACCAGAGGCTTGATTGCCATCGAGGGTTTCATGGTGTTTCTCCGTCTTTTTAGGTTAAGTGTTGTTCTCACCTGTTTGGGTCAGTTCGCGACCCGTACGCTCAGGGTGTTTGCCGTCTGGTTGCCCACCCCGGCGCTCTGATTCAGCTGGATGACCCCGCGACTACCGGTGAATGCCTGGTCACCGGTAGTGACCTGGCGATAGCCGGGTGAGGTATCAGTTGGATCGGAGCTGTTGATCAGCGCCACGTTCTGCTGCAACAGGACGCTGTCATCGATGCTTTGCGGTTGTGTACTGATGCTGATGCGCAGGGCATTGGCCTGCTGGGTGCTGGCGCCTGCGCTCTGGTTGACGCCAAGAGCGCCGCTGCCATGGCTGAAGGCGTCGCCCTGAATGCTGGCGGTGGCTCCCATGTTGGGGTCGACGATCGACTGCTGGCGTTGGCGAATCTGCGTGGTTGCATCTGCCCCGTGGCCCATCGCAAAAGCCCGGGCATTGGCCTGTTGCTGCCGGTCGCCGGCGGCCTGGTTTACGCTGAAGTTGCCTTGGTATTGCGCGCCGGAGCTGTCGATGGTGGCATGGTTGAGCACAGGAACGGGGGATTGGGCGAGGGCCGATGCACTGAACAACACGGCCATGATAGACAGCGTCTGCCTCATCTCATTTGCCTCCGGTAAGGATCTGCAGAGGGGCGAGGCCACGCTGAACACTTGAGTTGACCATGTTGGAAATACCGTTGCCCGAGCCTGTGCCACGGCCTGCTGCCAGGTTCGGTAGCTGGTTCTGGTTGCTGATGTTGCCGCCCAAGTTGTCGGTCTGCTGGGTGATCAGCGAAGAGATTCCCGTGCCACTGGTGATGTTGGCGAAGTCGCCATCGCTCAATTCGTTGCTCTGTTTGAGCACGTATGCGGATGGGTTGGCGTTGGCGGTAGTGGGGTTGGGGTCAGGCGCCAGTGGCGCACGTATCGCCATCCGAGGTTGTACATCGCGGGTGATGACGATGATGCCGTTGTCGGCCTGGACCGGCAGCGCCATGCCTGCCCCCAGTACGCAACCGACAAGCAGGAGGCGGGTAATGCCTTTATCCAGTGTGCTCACGACGGCGATTCCTTCTTCGAGCGCTGGCCTAGTTCAGCGTTGCGAGGAGGAGAGCAGGAGGCGTGCCGCTTTTGGAAAAGGCTTTGAATTCAGTGGTTTGCAGAATCTAGCTGGGAGCGGCTGGAAGTTGTTGTATCAGCGCTGAGACAGATTTGCCGCCGCTCGCCGTTTTGCCCGCTATGCACGTTGCCCGCAGCGCTCTTTTCAACAATGTCTCACCTGCTTGACACTCCCCCCGCAATTGGTGGGGAAGTGCGCAAATACGGGGGTCAACGCCCAGCGTGGTGTATCACCGGTTTAACACTCGGTGGGGCAGTGTGGCGCTGAGCCCAGCAGCAGCTGTTGCACGGCACGTAATGCTGAGGCGCTACGCTGGGGCCAGTGGCCATCAATGATTTGCAGCCTTTGCCGATGGCGTTGCAGCCATTGCAGGCTGTCATCGAAGAATGCCTGGCGGTCAGCCAGGTCGGGCTGGCTGCGCTGGCCATCGGCAACCCAGTCAACCCCTTGCGGACTGAGCAGCAGATGCAGGTCGTAGTGGCGTGCAAGCAAGGCCTGTTCAAGCCAGGGTGGGCAAGCCTGGAACAGCGCTTGGCTCCAGAGCATATTGCTGAGCAGGTGGGTATCGAGGATCAGCAACGGCGGCGCCATCTCCCGGGCCTGGTCTTCCCAGGCCAACTGGCCGCGGGCGATGGGGGTGATATCGGCGTAGCAGGTGTCGCGGCAGTGCTGGTCGATGAAATGCCGCACGTACTCGCTGACCACCACACCGCCAAAGTGCGCCTGGATTTCGCCGCTAAGCCAGCTTTTGCCGCTGGACTCCGGGCCACACAGTACCAGGACCTTCATGGTTGCACCTTGCTTGGCTGCAACGCCGGATCACGGCCCCATTCCAGCCAGCCACGCACGGCGATGAGGGTCAGCACGGCGAAGAAGCCTGCCGTGAAATACAGTTGCTGGTGCAGGTACTGTCCGACATAGGCCACGTCGACCACCAACCAAAGTGGCCAGCACTGCAGGCGCTTTTGCGCCATCCACAGCTGCGCGACCAAGCTGAAGCCAGTCAGCGTAGCGTCCATCCAGGGCAGAGCGGCGTCGGTCCAGTGGGCCATGGCTGCGCCAAGGGCAACGCTGAGCACCAGGCCCGCTGCCAGCCCGGTGAACACAGCCTTCACGGGCAGGCGCGACACTGCGCGTGCGTCCTCTACCCGGTCTGGTCGTTTCCATTGCCACCAGCCGTACAACTGCAAACCGGCGTAGGCCAGTTGCAGCAGCATCCCTGAGTACAGCTTCACCTCAAAGAACAGCCAGCCATAAATGAGCACCATCACCAGGCCGATAGGCCAGCACCAGGCGTTCTGTTTGACGGTGAGCCAGACGGCAGTGACGCCAAGCACGGCGGCGATGAGTTCGAGGCCGGACATCGGCGATCCTTGGAGAGGGTAAGGGGCGCGATTGTAGCGTGTGGGCGCAGGAAGGAGTAGAAGGCCAGCACCACGTGCTGGCGCATGCCAGTGGGAACCGACGGGCCGGCTCCCACGAGTGTCCTCATACCCGGAACTGGCGCAGCAGTTGCTCCAACTCTTCGCTCAGGCGCCCCAGCGCCACGCCGGCATCACTGGACTGGCGCGCTGCATCGGCGGTCTGTTGCGACAACCCGGCGGTGTCCAGCACATTACGATTGATCTCCTCAACCACATGCGACTGCTGCAAGGTCGCGCTGGCAATGGTGGCATTGAGCACGGTGAGGTTGTGCAGCGCCTGGCTGATGGCGTCCAGGCTGGAGCCAGCCTCCCGGGCTTGCTCGACTGTCTGGCGCGAAGCTTCGCTGCTGGTGTCGATGGCCTTGACCGCGGCGTCCGATTGACCTTGCAGGTGCTCGATCATGGTGTGTATCTCTGCCGTCGATTGCGCGCTGCGCTGGGCCAGCAGCCGCACCTCATCAGCCACCACCGCGAAGCCACGGCCCTGCTCGCCGGCGCGGGCCGCTTCGATGGCCGCATTGAGGGCCAGCAGGTTGGTCTGTTCGGCGATCGAGCGTATCACCTCCAGCACCCCGCCGATCTTCGTGCTGTGCCCGGCGAGGTCACGGATCACTTGTACCGCCTGCTCGATAGTTGCCGAAAGCCGGTCGATCTGCTGCAGGCTGCCATGGATCGCTTGCTGCCCGTGCTCCACCTGCTGCTGCGCTGCGCGCATTTCGCCTGCAGCCTGCTCCGCGGTCTTGGCCACGTCCTGCACCGCGTAGGTCACCTCGTTGACCGCTGTTGCCACCTGGTCCATCTGCATCGATTGCTGTGCGCTGCGTTTTTGCGCGGCACCGGCATTGTCACCGACATGCCCGGCGGACTGCGCCAACGAGTGCGCCGCGCCCTGCAGTTGGCCGACCACACGCTGCAGCTTGCCGTTGAAACGGTTGAAGTGCTCGCCCAAGTGGGTGATTTCGTCACGGCCATGGGTATCCAGGCGTCGGGTCAGGTCGCTTTCGCCGCTGGCGATGTTGCCCATCGCCTGTACCGCTTCCTGCAACGGGCGCGCGATGCTGCGGGCGATGAGCATGACCACCAGAGCCATCAGCAGGGCGATACCCAGGCCCACCAGCGAGGCATGGCGCAACTGGCGGGCGAATTCAGCCTGCACATCATCGATGTACACGCCAGAGCCGATGATCCAGCCCCATGGCTTGAACAGCTGAATATAAGAAGTCTTGGCCACCGGTTCGCTGGCACCAGGCTTGGGCCAGCGGTAATTGACCGGGCCTGCGCCCTGGCTGCGGGCGAGGGCAGCCATTTCGTTGAATACGGCGAAACCGTCAGGATCGCGAATGGCGGAGAGGTCCTGGCCGTCGAGCTTGGGGTTGGCCGGGTGCATGACCATTTTCGGCGCCAGGTCGTTGATCCAGAAGTAGTCGTTCTGGTCGTAGCGCAGCGCACGTACCACCTGCAGGGCCTGTTGCTGGGCCGCATCGCGGCTGAGCGTGCCTGCGGCCTCCAGGCCTTGGTAATACGCCAGCACGCCCGCAGCGGTCTGCACCACATGGCGGGTTTTTTCCGCCTTGGCCTGGTACAGGTCGCCATGGATCTGACGCAGCATCAGCAGGCCGAGCATCACCAGCATTGCCACTGCAACCAGCAGTATCAGCCACAAACGGCGGCTGATCGACATTGACCTCAAGGTCTTCATGAACGGCACTCCCGCATTGTTCTTTTTATGAAGGTGCATCCAAGCATGCTTTGGCGCTTGGCCAAACCCGACTAATGGCTAAGTGCTAGTTAATGGCTGTGATGCCGCATGCCGGGCAAGCCTTTGCAAAGCCGCTCTGCTAGGATTTCGGCCGCGCGAGATGAAACCTTTAGGCCACGTGAACTTTTCTACTGGCACGGGTCCCAACTGACGCTGTAAAAAGGCCGCGCCGCATGCGGCAATCACAAGCAAATCAAGAACAAGGGGCCTGCAAGCAGCAGCGCTCCAACCGGGGGAATGATGGATTTTTGGACTGCCTTTCAGGCAATCATCTTGGGCGTGGTCGAAGGACTGACAGAATTTTTGCCGATCTCCAGTACCGGTCACCAGATCATCGTTGCTGACCTGATCGGCTTTGGTGGCGAACGGGCCATGGCCTTCAACATCATCATTCAGTTGGCGGCCATCCTGGCGGTGGTATGGGAGTTTCGGCGCAAGATCCTCGATGTGGTGTTCGGGCTGAAAAGCCAGCCGGCGGCGCGGCGTTTCACCGCCAACCTGCTGCTGGCGTTCATGCCGGCGGTGGTGCTGGGTGTGCTGTTCGCCGACCTGATCCATGAATATCTGTTCAACCCGATCACCGTGGCGACGGCGCTGGTGATCGGCGGTGTGATCATGCTCTGGGCCGAGCGCCGCACCCACAGCGTGGCGGTCGACCACGTCGATGACATGCGCTGGTCGCATGCCTTGAAGATCGGGTTCGTGCAGTGTCTGGCGATGATCCCGGGCACCTCGCGCTCCGGCTCGACCATCATCGGCGGCCTGCTGTTCGGCCTGTCGCGCAAGGCAGCCACCGAGTTCTCGTTTTTCCTGGCAATGCCGACCATGGTCGGTGCGGCCGTGTACTCGGGTTACAAATACCGTGACCTGTTCCAGCCGAGCGATCTGCCAGTGTTCGCGATTGGCTTCGTGACTTCGTTCATCTTCGCCATGATCGCAGTGCGCGGCCTGCTCAAGTTCATCGCCAACCACAGTTATGCGGCCTTCGCCTGGTATCGCATAGCTTTCGGTTTGCTGATCCTGGCCACCTGGCAGTTCGGCTGGGTCGACTGGTCGACGGCGCACGGCTGATATGGCTCGGACACAAACGGCAGAACGGCGTGCTGCGCGCAAGGCAGAGGGCGTACGCAATGTACGCCTCAAGCTGCTGATGCTTGGGGTGCTGTGCCTGCTGCCGCTGGCGGGCGCGGCGCAGATGGCCTGGAGCGGGCAGTCATGGTTGCCGTTGGCGATTTACCCTGCTGTAAGCCTGGTTACAGTTCTGCTGTATTGGCAGGACAAGCAGCAGGCCCGTACCCAGGCCTGGCGCACGCCAGAGAAGGTGCTGCATGCCAGTGAGCTGCTGGGTGGCTGGCCAGGTGCGCTGATCGCCCAGCAGCTTTACCGGCACAAGACACGCAAGGCCTCTTACCAGATAGTGTTCTGGGCGATTGTATTGCTGCATCAAGTGTTCTGGGTTGATCACCTGTTTCTGGGTGGGCATGTACTGTCTCTGAGGTGATGGCCTCTTACTGCCTTTCGCGGGCCCTCACATCAGCAGGCCCACCTGCAAGCGCTTCGCCAGCCGCCGCACCACCAACTGGTGCGAGCGCTGCAGCAGGTCACACAATTCTTCCCGGCCCATGGGGTAGGGCGGCGCCATGCTGATCCACCGCGCCCGTGCCAGATACGGTGCCGGGCGCACGCCTGGCCTGTCGCAGTAGCCCAGAAACAGCTCATCGGCCACCTTGAACGACAAGCCAGCCCCCGCCAGATCGAGTACTGCGAACATCTTGTTACCGGCCACCGAAAATACCCGGATACCGCCCCACTTGTAGTCTTCTCGTGCGCCGGGCAGCGCCAGGCAGAACGCCGCCACCTGTTCCTCGGTCATGGTCTGTCTAGACATAGCGGTCTCCACACGCTTCGAATGATGCTGCCAGATGATCGATCCACACCCGTACAGCAGGCAGCAAACCTCGCCGATGCGGGTAAACCGCTTGCAGATAGCCCCCCGGTAGCGACCAGTCCGGCAGCAGCCGCACCAGTTCCCCGCGTTCGAGTTCATGCTCGCAGAACATGCTCGGCAACGCAGTAAATCCCAGCCCGGCACGTACGGCGGCATTGCGCACCACAAAATCATCGATGGCCAACCGTGGCTCCAGGGCGATTTCCTGTTGGCGACCATTGGGCCCCAGCAGGCGCAAATGCACCAGCCTGTCTGCTTCAGCAGCGCCCAGTACCGGTAAGGAGGCCAGCTCGGACGGCTCACGGACATGATCGGCAAAGCCCGGAGCGGCCACCAGTTGCATCTGCGCCTGACGCAGCCGGCGCGTGACCAGCGCCGGGTCTTCGTCGCCCAGCTCTCGCACGCGCAGGGCAACGTCGATGCCTTCGGAAATCAGGTCGACACGGCGATTGAGCAACACCATGTCCAGTTGCACCTGGGGGTACAGCTCCAGAAATCGGCTGATGACGTCCGGCAGGAACGCATGGGCCAACGCTACCGGGCAGGACACCCGCAAGCGCCCCCGCGGCTCGCTGCTCATGCTGGCCACCGCCTCGTCAGCGGCCTCGGCTTCCAGCAGCATGGCCTGGCAATGGTGCAGATAGCGTTCACCCACCGCGGTGAGCTTCAGTTGGCGCGTGGTGCGCTGCAGCAACCGCGTGCCCAACCGCTCTTCCAGTTCGGCGATGCGCCGCGACAGACGCGATTTGGGGATGCCCAGCTGGCGCCCGGCGGCGGCGAAGCCACCGGCTTCGACTACGCGAACGAAGTAGAAGAGATAGCTTTTTTTGTGGGGATTACCAAGGTCAAATCCAGCGTAACTGACTGACATAAATAGAGAAATCACCTAAATCCATTTTGACCATGGGCAAAATGAGGCTCCTCGGCCTCAGCCTGCCGCTAATGGCCCAGCATCGTCAGAAATCAGCATAGCCACCATCCTGTTGCAGGAAGAAAATCATGAACACATACACCTTCAGAGCCGAATGCCTAGGCGACGTTTTCGCTTTCCTAGGGGCACTGACCCTCAAACACCGCATCGAATGCTGCACCCTTCAGCCTGATCAGTGCTTTCCAGATGTCGAGGTGTCGCTCCGCACCGATGGCACGTTCAAGCAGTTGCAGGCCTTGGTTGACTCGATCGATGACGCTCACATCATTGCTGAGTCGCTGGAACGCATTGAGTAGAGCTTCGTCAGGCCATTTCTCTTTATTATAGGAACACTTTTTCTGGCTGATTTGATTGTATATGCAATGAGAGCGGCTAATTTCGTTGATTAGACCCTAGTGACCTGTAAGTTGCTGCGTCCCCACGCGCCCTCTAAATCTGGCTGGTGAACGGAATGGATGCATGGCGATTTTCACATTGAATGGGCATCACTTTTTCAAAGCATATAAAAATCTAAAATTTACTCATAAAGAAATATTTTTATTAATGTCACGAGCTTCTGTAGTCGCGTTTTTCATCAAGTCTTCTAGATTTTGTTCTTTATGTTTCGACTCAGCCAGAGCCATCAACGTGACAGGGCTGACTCCTAGCTTGTCGCATAGCGCACGTACCATGTCGACGGTTGGGGTCTGCTTAGCCTTTTCAATGTTACGGATATAACGATCGGTTGCTATGGGTTGGAACGCCTCTTGGGTGAGCCCTCTATGCAGTCGCAGGGAGCGGAAAACGCTTCCAAAAGCTTCGTTGTAGTCCATTCGTGATCGCCCAAAAGCGAGTATTCAACACGTTGCGTTCGCGAACGAACAGGAACTATAATTCCTGTTCCTGCTTTTTTCGCGTTTCCGTGCCGTTTTTGGTGCTCCAACCTACGCCAGGTGATGGCCCAGCGATGGCTCCGGTCGCTGATGCATCATTCTGATCATCGATAAGGTAGCTAATAATATGTTCGAAACTAACGACCAAGCCCGTTTGCAGCCCAGCATCTATTTCGTACCTGAGGAGGGCACCCACCGATGGGCCTACATTTCTCAGACATCGAACCATGAATGGTTCTACGTCACCTACGAAACTACCGATGATGAGGAGGTCGTCAGCTTCCAGCAGCTCATGGTTCCGATCGCACCCTATCTCTTGGGGCTAGCGACCAGAGATGCCCCGGATGCGTTCATCCGAAGTATCCAGCTGGTTTCTCCGCCGTGGATGAACGGAAGTGACTCTTGGCTTATGGAGGATCTGAAGGAGATCCGGTCAGTCGGTCCCAAATACTTGTATGAGCTGAGTGACGGAAAAATTTATCCGAAAGAGTTCGCGAATGCTTCGGCCAAGACGCTCTGGTCTAAAGCGGAGCACTGATATGTATAGGCTATTGGAGGTTGGGTTGGTGTCTCGGCACGCTAGCCTTTTCAGAAAGCAGGGCCATCAGGAAGAAGCTCTTACCTTCGAGTGCATGAATGGATGGTTTGACCTCATTGCCTCCAATCTACAGCTCGTGGAGCGCTACGCCGAGCTGCAACGACTGGAGATAGAGGTCGTTGACGTTAAGGAAAAATTCGGGCTGCTACGTATCTATCAGCACGGGGGCGACGAAGTGATAGATCGAGCGCTCGATATCGCAGAGCTGGTCTCTGGCTGTGTTTGTGAGATTTGCGGTAGCCTGGGCAGTGTTAGTGAGCGCCAAGGGTGGCTTCGCACGCGCTGTCACTTGCATCAAGACCAAGATGCGGCGGATCACCTTGCCGGTAGTAAACAAGGCTACATCGACAGCTATGCCAAGACCGTAGCGTTGCTGCTTTGGTTCTTTAAGGAGCATTCCATCGGCTGGGTGAACCAAGAGTGCCTGGGGCTTGGTGGTCGCCGCCCCTTTGAGCTTCTGGCATCGAGTGAGGGATGTGAGGAGATCTATGTGTTCATCAGAAGGTTCGGTGGCGGGGTAGGGGTGTGAAGCTCAAATCTCTAAATCGATCTCACATCGTCATGGCGAACGAACAGGGGCTTGAAGGGCGTCTGCGCAGACTGCTCGATGATGATTTTCAAAAGGGTGCGGTTGATTTCAAGCTCGTGCGTAGCATGGTCTCATCCCCTAGATTGATGTCCTACAGTGTGCAGTGCTTTGGCCATCCAGGCTTGGCTGTTGCTGGTGAATCCTATCTGAGTACGCACACAATGATTGGGGATGGGAGTCAGAAGACGTACGCATTGTCTTTGGAAGACTGGCTTGGCATCCGCAGCGTGGTAGAAAAAGTAGAAAGCTGTCAGCCCTTCGACTCGGCTGTTATGAATATCCAGGTTTGGCCCTATCCCCCTTCTGATCTGGATGATTTCGCGATGGCCGTTGCAGTAGCTCTCAGTTTTACGCCATCCGAATTGATGGCCGAGTCGAGAATATCCTTGGCTGTAGACGAGTTGATGGCGAATTGGGGCTATTGCGTCGATGAGTTCTAGAAAATCCTGCGGCGACCACCATTGCCAGCTTCAGCGACCTGCGTCTACGTTGTTTTAGAGGTAGGGTGGGTCTGACTGGCCAAAAAAACCAGCCCTAGCGCGGGTGGAATGCGGCTCCTGGCGCATTTGTCTTCATAGTCCCCCGCTGTGCCTGACTAATCACGTTATCCGTGCTGATTTTTCTGATGGCCCTAGCGTACTGGGGGTTCACCAGTTCTCCGTATCTGCTCAGTAGGGCGTCTAAGCGGTTGGCTCGTTCATTTGCGGTTGGGATGGACGAACTGAAGAGAATGGTGAGGGTTTCTTCCAGGTGCTCGACTTGGTCAAAGGACCGTAATTTGTCAGCAATTGTCCAGGACGTTTTCCGGCAAGCATCAAGCATTCCTTGAGGGGTCTCGTCGCCGCTCGCTTCAGCGGATGCCACCCAAAAATACTGCTGATGCAGCTCCAGCAATAGCATGTACACAGCGTGCCGCACTGCATTTTTTTCTTTGCGATGCTCATTGGCTCGCTGGATGATCGCAGCAATGATTGCCCCTACGAGAGCGGCTAAAATTCCTCCGATGAAACCGAGCATTCCGTCAGTCATTTTCGTTCCCTCACAGATCAGACTTCCCGGCAGCAATCATAACGGGAGGGGCTCCTCTGCGGTATCGAGGGGCAGGTGCTATCACGCAACCGGTTCTATATCACCCCCAGGCGCGCTTCGCGTTGACGGCTAGAGGGGTATGTGGTGTAAGAATGCCTTCAGTTTAGTTCTGGCGCGGCTGAGTCGAAATTTCCGCTGGGCTCCTGTACAACATCGCTTTCGGATGGAGGCAGGGAAGGCATGGGGAAGCACGATGGGATGGCGGGGTTGGCAGCCCTGTCTGCGAGGGTAAAAAACGAGCGGCGGTTTCTCTTCGAGAGGCTAAAAGCATTCGAGGAAAAGCTTTTGGGCTTGATGGATGGTCTCGGGTGCCGGGGCTCCAGTAAGTATGTGACAGTTTCTACCTGGGAACACGAGGAGAGTGGCTTTAGCGGAGGGCGCGTAGCTTGGCTATTTTTCGACGGCACCAAGCTTATGGTCAGAACCAGTAGTTTCTCAGACTACTGCGACGATACCAAACAGGATGACTACGAGTTGGACGCGGTGGAACTCAGCTGGCTGGCACTTCTGAGTGGACCTGAATACCTAGACTCTCTTGTCGCAGACATTGCTGACACCCTGGAGGAGGAGCACACGCTTTTCTCCAGCGCGAACGAATGGCTTACAAAGTTCGTAGCAGCTGAGAAGGCAGAGATTGATGCTGATCTGTCTGAGAATTTTGAAGAGCATCCAACTCTTCTTGAATCATGGCAGAAAGCCAGAGCTGTAGTCGAAAGCGACCCTGAGGATTCCATCGCTCGTAGTTCTTCACACCTGGAAACAGTCCTGAAGGCTTGTCTCAAACAGCTAGGTGATGTCGGATACGAGACTGAGCCTTTGGTAAAGCTCATCAACCGAGTTGGAAATAAGCTGCACGATGGGCAGGCGGTTGATGCAGGTGCTCTTCAAATGCTTGGAGGGCTTAAGGGAATTTTCCATGGCATCGGCACTGTCAGGAACTCAAGCAGTACAGCTCACGGAAAAAACGAAGGTTATGCCGCTCCCGGAGTAGAGGTAGCGCAGCTAATAAATCACCTAGCCGGCGCCGGTTCAGCGTTTATCCTCAAGCAAACCGAGATGGTATTGAAAGCAGAGTCGGCTACTCCGCTCACTGATTAGGTCGCGTGAAGATAAATATACAACAAAAACAGCCATCACCGAGACCATCGGTAATGGCTATCCTGGTTTGAAGCGTGCCCCTGCTAATGGGGCGTCCGAACCCATTAAGTTTCGAACTTAATTAAGCTGCCGTTGTTTTCAAGCATTAGCGCGAAACTCGCTGTTGGCACATACATCTCAAAAAGCTTTTTTGAGGATCGGCGAAATTTTAGCGCTAACCTGCATGCGTGCGTCAGCTTTGCGGTCTGACTGAGAAGGCACATGCTCGAAAATACTGCAAATAAGTTGCGTCCGCCTCACTAGGCCAAATGGTAACCAGAGGTTTCCAGCCAGGAGCGCGCCGATTACGTCGTCCAGTCTCTTGGTATAGGGACGCTCGTTGCCCTAAGTCGGGGCCATACGAGGCCGATGATTTTTCAGGCTATCTACGAAAAGAGATGTCGCAAATACCGCATGGATCGTGTCAGCGAGACCTTGAGGGCACAGCTTTTTGCGAGCATATCGAAGCGTCCCTTCTCTTCCAGTCAGCCAAAGCATGTGGATTCTGGTCGTCATGCACGTCGACTCACGCCTAGAGCGGGACCGCCGAAGCCTGTCCGACTCTGCTCTTCACGAGTGACGGTTGAGATGTGGACTGCTGGACAGCTGCTGAGTAGATCTCTGGACTAAGCTAGCTCTAAGTGGCTGAGTGGCGTCGTTGGGATGTCGAGGCTAGACAAGGAAGAGTTTCGCATGACTTCAATTATATGCTGGAACAATAGGGCTGAAGATTGGTATCCGGGACTATGGGCGGTTGCAGATTCTAGGGTTTCAAGTGGTGCGGGATCAATGACCGATAGTATGCAGAAGCTATTTGTGCTTCCGGTTAGCTTGTACTGCGGTGAGAGTACTATAACTAGAGAACATTCTCGTAGGATTTTGAGTGTTTGTTACGGGTTTGCGGGCAGCACCCTTATCGGGACTAGTGTGAAGGATATTTTGGCGCTGTGTTTGGATAATATCTCGGAGGTGAATTTTTACGACGGTGATGGTGATGTGTCCAAGAGTCTCGAAGAGCGAATGCCAAGCATTGAAGAGGTTGCCAGGCTGGCTCAAAAAATAGCCCAAAAATATTTGTTGGCTATGGGGCAATCTCATCCAAATAACGCACGCTGTGAAATCATAGTATTCGGATTTTGTAAGAGGCATAATGGCACAAAGGCCTTTGTTCTTAAGAATGCACCGGAGCATCCGGCTTTAGTTGGCTTTGAGGAAAAGGATGTCTCTGGTGACGCTTATGTTGTGTTGGGTGATAAAAAAGAAGAGGTGTTAAGAGAGGTGGAGCGTAAAAGTGCGGTTTGTGCTGAGGAACGCTACTGGAAGGGGCGGGCTCCCATTGTGGCATTGCAGCAAATAATCAAAGACTCTTCGCTTTCCTCAATCGGTGGGTATGCCCAAATCTGTATGGCAACTAGGTTTACTTCCCGAACCATGTATATAGCTGACGTGGCAAGCCATAAATACCCGCTGTTAGGTTTTGATGTATTTACTGATCTAGGGACTATAGGCGGGTTTTCGATTTCCCTAAATCCATCTCTGGTCATCGATGAGCGATTGATTGACTAGTGGCTAAAATTTCCGTTTCCTCTCTCGCATACGTTACTTCGCTAGTGATATTCAGGCGAAATGCTGGGTTTTGAGAGGAGCTGTGCAGCTGTGACTCGCCCGCGGGCGAAACTAGACCAGCGCAGTAGGAGGATTGGGTCTCCGCGCGCACGTCGGAGAAAGCTCGCCAAATTGCAGGCCAGGTGCATGGCTCACAGCATTGATTAGGGTTTGCCGTTCACACCTCGGAAGGCTACAAACCCGCATCCTGTAGCAGCTCAGAAGGCTTGCATCTGATCGCCACTGCGATCCTTAGGATGTTCAGAAACGTCACGTTTCTTTCCCCGCGCTCGATTTTTCCCATGTGCGCACGGTCCACCTCGGCGGCGTCAGCTAGGGCTTCTTGAGAAAGTCCAAGTGCTTTCCTACGCACACGTATGGACATCCCGAGCTTAACGAGGTCCCCGTGCTTATCTGATTCCGCCGAAATTCTTGCCATCGGCGAAATCTGCAACGTATGATGCATTCACGACCACGGCATTTACGACCCATTTTGTGTTTTTGATGCCCGCAGGTGCTTCAGGGTGGGGCTGACGCCGCCTCCTAGACGGTCAAGATCTAGGTGTTCAAGACCGCCACGGCTAGGTCCTACGTCCACAGGTTTACCTTTTGGCGTACTCCAATTTGCGCTCGTTTATTAAAAGGACGTTTCGATGTTCATCAAAAAACCTAACCTAGTAAACATCGTTGCAGTGGTTGCTACCATTGCTAGTTTAGGAGTTATGTCCGGATGCAAAGACGACGAAAACACAGTTCCCGCATCCGCGAATACAAATGCTAAGAGCAGTGTCAAGAGTGATGAACTAGCTTTCGATGAGTTGAACTCGACTTTTTCCGCAAAATTTGAGAACCCAGGGCAGGGCGCGCCAGACTCCTATTTGGATATCCTGAACCCAGCTGTAGGATTTGGTTTGTACAATAATCTACGCAATTGGGAGGAGAGTGGTCAGGATATCGCCGAGCTTCTGAAAACCTCTGTCCTAGGAGAGGCAGAATCCTCTGAGGTTTTCAAACTCGGGCGCGAATATGACGATGCGACAGACGAATTTAAGAAACGCGACCTGAGCGAGCAAATCCTAGCGCAAACCAAAGTTGAGGCTAGCAAGGTCGATGGTAACAGGTTAGTAAGGTTTCTGAGCGTGCCTGGCCAACAAGCTGCTCTTAAACTAAGTAAATATAATTTTGAAGAAAAGAATTTCAAGATAGACCACTGCTTGTTTTCCGATAAGTTGCAGTACTCGAAAGATGAGCAACGTATCGCGCAAAATCTGAAAGGAGCCGATCAAGAACGCTGTTATTTCCGTACGTCAAATACTGAGTTGAAAATAGGTTTTGTGGGAGGCTCCAATGTTCGTCTGAAGGTCGAGGATCCTGAGCTGGCAAGAAAAATTGCGGCTGAAAAAGACAGTTTAAGGATCGAGGTGTTTGGGTACGTCGATAGCGTGCAGCGTGATAAAGTTGGTGGGGCCCTTGTGAAAGAGCGGCGAGTTTTGATTTCGCCGCAAAAGCTTGTGCTGATAGGTGCTGATCGGAATGTCATCTTGGAAACGAAGATCTGACTGCGTCATTTGTTTTTCAGGAAATTATATAGATGGAAATAATCAAAAAAGGGCTGGTCCGAATTGTCGGAAAAGTCTCGAGTGTCAATAGCAGTGTTCACACTACAGGCAGCGTAAGAACCGGTGCTTTGACAGGTAACGTATCCGGCAGCATCAGCAGCAGTGATCAATTTACTTTTAGAATCGGTGCGATCTCTGCGTCTTTCAAGCATGAGGGTGGCGTAAGCATTCGAGAGGGAGATGAAGTCGTAGTTGTGGGGAAGATGAAAAAGGGGCAGTTAGAAGGTTATGCTCTCAAAAACCTATCGACTAACGCTTCGTACGACCACACCAACTCGTTCGCATATTACAGTTTGTGGTGTTTTTTGCCTGTATCTCTAGGGCTCATCTTAATCATTGTCGGTGTTGTTTTGACGCCGATTGTTATCATGTTGATAAGCATGTTTGACAAAATGAAATATGCTGCGCACATGGTTGAATCCTACAGGCCCTGATGAAAGGTTAGTTTTTATATGCTAAGTGTTAGGGCTTTGAATCTTGGCGTGCTCGTGTTAGCACTGCTCCCGATGATTGCAAAAGCAGATTTCTGCGATATCTTGGCAGGTCGTGGCTCTGATTCATGCCGAGTAAGTGCTGGGAAAAATGGAGCAGTCATATTCGGTAGCTGGCTACGACTGAAACCGGAGACAGCAAGTCAGCCCAGTACCAAAACGCAGGGTAAATATGTATCGGGCACCACGCCTGCGGTTGGTACCTTGGGGGTGCCACACCAGGGGCGACTGAAGCTCACCATAGACTGCTTTGCAGGTAAGCGTTCGATGAGGATTGATGCGCTTCCTTATATGCTTGGGCTGGCGAATGGTAGCAACAAGTCATTCGATCTGACCTTCAAGATTGATAGCAAAGCAGTTTTCACAGAAACGTGGGCCCTAGATTGGCAACACGCTGAGCTAAAAGCACCCAGCGGTAGCCAGCTAGCTAATCAGCTTCAGCACGCAGAAAAGCTTACGGTCACAACAGAGGGAATTGTGGGTCGTAACTCGTCTGTGGGTTACGTGTATGACGTGCGTGGTTTTGACCAACTTAATGCGACGCTCTGCATGTGAGCGTCAATCAGCTGAGGCCGTGGGGGGTAGTGATCACCTCGCGGTCTTCTTTCGCTCTCTTCCTTACGTGGCTATCGCGAGCAAGCTATCCCGTCAGGGTTTTGGCTTCGACCTGAGTTAACGTTGGGGCCTGTCTGCACTAACCCAGAGCTGGCGTCAATCTACGGCCGATCGTCGGCAGAAGTAAGGGCGGCGACCAACGGATTCTTGCCTAGCCCAGCACAGCGGAAAATTTGACGCTCTGTGTGCTTTTCTCGAAGCCATCCTGAACTGCGGAAGTAGAGCGGGTGAAACCAGGCTAATTTTCCTGGCTGGATGAGTGGATTGCTCAATGCAGCATTTTCGCCGAATTTACACCTCGAAACGGCCATCCCCATCGATTCGCGGTCTCCGCACATCCTTCTAGCATAGACCAGTCAACCACACTGATGTCGAGGTGGCTATGCAAAGCTCACTATTCGGTTCTGAGCAGAATCCCTTCGATGGAAATTTGCCTGACCAGTCAAGGATGCCGATGAACCTGGGGGATCGCGACGTGTACTCCGTTGTCATCCGCGACCTCTGTAATGACTGGGATGCGCTGATCGTGACGGGCTATAGCGGTCTGGAGCAGCTCATTCAGTTGATTACGGCACGTGGGAAAGCGCAGACCCCCATTCGTATCATCCTTGGCTCTGATCCGGTGACGGTTCGAAATCCAAGGTTGAGCCTCAAAAACTATGATTTCTCAGCAGAAATGCGTGCGTACTGGCTTGAGCGGGGCATATCGTTGGCGTTATGCGGGCAGGTTTTGCACTGTATTGAGCTTGTAAAAGCTGGCCACGTCCGCATCCGCTACCCAACTGGTTGCCGGCGGCTGCACGCCAAAATGTACTGCTCAGCGGGGGCTGTGACCCTTGGCTCCAGCAACTTCACCTGGCCAGGCTTGCATACTCAGCAGGAAGCGAACGTACGTTTCACATCGGGTGACAGAGCGCGCTTCTTAGAGGCAAAACAGGTCGCTGAGTGCTTCTGGAGTCAAGGAAAGGACGCCGAGGATGCCTTTGTAGCGCTCCTTGAGCAATTATTGAAGTTTGTCACTTGGCAGGAGGGCCTTGCCAGGGCAAGCGCCGAATTGCTGGAAAGCGAGTGGGCCCATCATTACCTGGAATCGCTTTTGGAGATCGATCCTGTTGATCTGTGGCCGTCCCAGCGCCAAGGCATAGGGCAAGCGCTGTATCTCCTAGATACAGTCGGGGCAGCTTTAGTAGCGGACGCTGCGGGCTCTGGTAAAACCAGGCTGGGTGCGCATCTTATTAGGGCTATGCATGACCGAAACTGGTCATTAGCAAGAGCCCGTAAGGGCGCAATGCTCTTGATCTGTCCGCCGCTTGTACGGAAAGACTGGGACAGAGAAACCGCCATGTGTGGATTCAATATTGCCACCGTATCTCACGGCCTTTTGAGCAGGCTGAGCGAGGAGGATAGCTCCAACTTGGCCATTCATTTGTCGACGGCGCAGACGCTCGCTGTTGACGAAGCCCACAATTTCCTGAACCAGACATCCAAACGAACACGGTACCTGAAGCTGAACCTCGCTGACCAGGTCGTGCTTTTCACCGCGACACCCATCAATCGTACTCGTGCGGATTTGCTTCGCTTAGTCGACATTCTCGGCGCGGATAATTTCGATGATGAGGTACTGGGGGTATTTGAGCGCTTGAGCAAAGGCGGTCTGGGTGTCGCCGATATCCACGAAGATTTATCGGCGCTCCAGGCTGGAATCGCGAGTTTCACGTTACGCCGCACAAAAGCGCAACTCAACGCTATGGTCGATCTGGAGCCTGAGGCTTACCAGATGCCGGGTGGACGGATATGCCGGTATCCGAAGCAAATCTCTGCCAGTTACTCATTGGATGAACCTGAGCAGGACCGAAGGCTGGCAAGTGAGATTCGCTTGTTAGCGTTGCAACTCAAGGGGGTTTCCCATTTTCAAAAACCTCTGGTGCTTTCAGAAAGCCTGAGGCAAATAGGCATCACTCCAGAGCTGTATTTACGCTTCCGCTTGAAGGCCGCCCGGTCCTTGGCCCTGTTTCATGTGATGTCGAGCCTTCGCTCGTCCAGTCTGGCACTTTACCGACATATCGAAGGAGAGCGTGCAGCTTGGCGTCGAATGGGTTTGGATAAAGACGCTTTGAAAGTCGGGGATGACGAAACCGGCAATATGCTGGACCGTACCGCAAGGCTGTCGGGTTCCATACCGGAAAACCACCTTGGAATCGCGTTGCCTTCATGGCTCACCGACGCTTTTGAGCATGCGCGTGTGTGCGATGAAGAATGCTCGATCTATGCTGCGATTCTCGAACGATTGAAACGAATGAGCGGTCATCGCGAGTTGCGCAAGGTTGAACTGCTGGCAGAAATGTTGGAACGCCATGAGCAGATTTTGGCATTCGATCATTATCCGCTCACGCTGAGATATTTCGAGCACTTGTTGACCAAACGTACTCCCGTTTCTCGGGCTTTTGAGGTGGTCTTGGGTATTGGTGGTGACCGCCGAAGTCATGAACACATTCAGTCGCTTCTGGATCCTGAGGCCCAGTCGGCAGGACGCCTGATTGTCCTTTGCAGCGATGCGCTATCTGAAGGCGTCAACCTCCAGCGGGCATCCACCCTCGTTCACCTAGATATGCCGAGCGTTGTTCGCATAGCCGAGCAGCGTGTTGGGCGTATTGACCGGATGGATAGTCGTCACATCGAGATCGAGTCTTGGTGGCCGAAAGACAGTCCTGAGTTTGCCCTTAGGTCAGACGAGACGTTCTTCCGCCGCATAGATGAGGTGGACAGTCTAATCGGGGGAAATTTGATGCTCCCTGAGGACATGCGCACCCCGCATGAGGACCGGATTGTTACGCAGGAGGAACTGGAAAAGGAGATGCGGGCTAGGGAGTCGAGATATTGGGACGGCATTGAAGACGCCTTCGCGCCTGTGCGGGGTCTGGTCAGCGGGCCAAACGCTTTGATCAGCCCAAGCCTGTATGAACAGTATCGGAGTGAGACAAGCAAGGTGCTGTCCAGGGTGAGTGTTGTTGGTGCAGCAGAGCCTTGGGTGTTTCTTTGCTTGGCTGGCGAGCGCGCACGTGCACCAAGATGGATTCTGCTTCCAGGTTTAGCTGAGCAACCGGTTGTGGATTTGCGCGAGATTGTTAAGCACCTTAGGGAGCGCCTGCCGGCCGAAGCTCAGACCCTTAACCCAACCCGAGCAGCTATGGGTGAGCTTCAAAAATTCCTAGCCACCTTGAGCGAGATGGAAAAGCTGCTGCTGCCTAAAAAGAAGCAGCGCGCCATTGATCAGTTCCACTGGGCGGTGGCGATGTGGATACGCGATCCGAACTGGATATCCTCCGAGGATGAAGCCGAGCAGATCAAGCAGCTCCTGGAAATGTTCGAGATGGGTTCAGGTGATCTCACGCCTGACTGGGGGCATTTGGCCGATCTTTGGCTTGAGTTGGTGCGTCCTCGAAGTGCTGAACTCCTACAGAAGAAAGGGCGGCGGACTACCATGATGCGACTGCGCGACCTTGAGCCCAGCCTCAAGCCTCGCCCCATTGAGGTAGATGCACTCTTGAAAAAACTCCAGGGTGTCGAATTGCGGAGGCGTTGGGAAGAGCGAATAGTCGCTTGTGTCTTGGGTTACGGAAAACCAAACGCTAATTAATGTGTGCGGGGCCTGATTTCACAGGCCGTGGATTTTATGAAAAGGCCCCGGCCATTATGTGCAATAAGCATGGGCTTGCTCCGATTCTGCTGGTGCTGCGCCCTTATCTAAACGATGGTTGTGAGGTAAGAGTACATCTGTACCCCTTCCGTTTGTGCATCACTTTCGTCTGTACGGACGTTGAGCGCAGCCAGGATTTCAGGCTCATGTAAGGCTTGTGAGATCAAGTTTCTCTGCCATGTTTCAAGCACCCTATGGAGGCGTCGGGGCGTGACATCTAAACGCCATTACTGATATCGTCCGGCGCTGCTCAAGAGGGATCTAGCAGTGACCACAACCTACCTCAAATACTTCCCCAAGCCTGTCCTCGACGACCTCGTCAACGGCAGATGGCTGCCTATCATCGGCGCCGGTATGTCTCTGAATGCCCACGTCACATCAGGTCAGAGACCACCGCTCTGGGGAGAGCTTGGTAAGCTCCTCGAAGACGACTTAATTGACTTCAATTCCAGTGGCGCTTTGGATGCGATCTCAGCTTACGAGCATGAGCTAGGGCGCGCGAGGTTGATGGACAAGCTCACGCAGGTGCTGCTGATCCACGAAGCCCAGCCTGGGGCGGCGCACAAGAGCTTTTGCTCCATCCCGTTCGATATCGTCTGCACAACGAACTTCGATTTTCTGCTGGAGCAGGAGTACCGGCTCGGGCCCAACGTCGTTTATCCCATCCTTGAAGAGGAGCAGCTGTCGCTGAACTCATCCAAGGCCGGGGTGAACCTGCTCAAGCTACATGGCGATCTTCACCATCCAAGAAGGATGGTGGTCACGGAGGCTGACTATGATGGCTTCCTCGCGAACTATCCGCTGTTCGCAACCTACCTAGCCAATCTTCTGATCACCAAGACGGCGGTATTGGTCGGCTACAGCCTAGATGACCCGGATTTCCGGCAGATCTGGCACGTGGTCTCGCAGCGCTTAGGACGTACTAGACGATTTGCCTACACCATCGTCGTCGGCGCTAATCAATCTGATATCTCCCGATTCGAGCGTCGCGGAGTGAAGGTGATAAACCTCCCAGGTACGCGGGACAAGTACGGAGAGATCCTGGCTGCGGCGTTCGATGAGCTTCGAGAGCTGCTGAGGGACGAAGCCTTCACTGTGATGAAACCGACTGAAGAGCGGGCGATGCAAGAGCTGTCGCTACCGCGTTCAGCGCCATCGCGGCTCTGTTTCTTCTCGCTGCCCTTGGAGGTTCTGCCGTTCTATAAGGACCAGGTTTTTCCCGCCCTGGAGGACATCAACCTCGTCCCGATTACGGCTGATGGAATTATCTCCCCGGGGGATATGGTAATTGCGAAGCTGGATGCGCTTATCGACCGCTCCATCGCGATGGTCATTGATCTGTCGTCCAACTGGACGATGGTTGAACTGAAAATGGCAATCAGCCGTGCAGCGTCAAGAAGAAGAGAGGGAAGGCCTCTCGAATTGATCGTGGTGATGCGAGAGGGTCAGCAGTTGCCCACCGCCTTGGAAGGCGTGAAGGTGATTTATCGGCCAGATCTGTTGACTTCTCAATCAGAGGATTTTGCGATCGATCTGATCGCAACCCTCGAAAAAGTGCTCCCGTCAGACCGTGATTCCCAGCTGGGTGAGGCGCGACGACTTCTGAGGGTGAAGGAGTATCGTGCAGCTATCGTTTCGGCAGTCACCTATCTTGAAGGCGAGCTGCGAAGCGTGATGCGATTCAGAGATGAGGACGTTGCCTCAAGGCCTCATTTGTCCCTGTTAGGGATGATCAAAAGCGCAGCCAAGCGGCGCGTGATCGATGATGAATGTCTCTCTGACTTGCATGAGTGGATTCATATCAGAAACGGCATCGTCCATTCTCGGGATGACGTGTTTGTGTCTCAACGGCTGGCTAAAACTATCGTTGATGGGATTGTCAAAATAGTGGACGGCTTCCCGCCTACACCGACGTTAGGAGCGATGTCAGGGTAGGGTTGGTAAGGACAAGGTGGCGGAATCAAGCAAAACTGCTTGATTCACGCGCATCGCTCAGCTTTGTACCAACGCGACCTAAGAAGCATCCCTACTTCTTTTTAGGTGCCGGAGGTGGTGCCTTGGGCGGAGTGGCAGGGCGCTGACTTGTTGTTTCTTTGCTGCCTCCGCCGTTGACGGAGTTAGGTGGCCTTCTTGGTGGATTGGACATGCTAATTCCTTGCTTTGATTGATTCTGTCGTCGGCTGCGGCCTGCCTCAAGTTGCGAGGTTGGCGAACAACCCTGGTTATTTGGCTAAGCCAATTTTTGCACCCTGAGGCTATCCGTTTCGGCGCGGTGGTGCCGGCGGAGCTTTTGGCGGCGTCGGCGGCCGTTGGCTAACCGGGGCAGGCCGTTGTGAATCGCTACCGCTGGGGCGGCGGGGTTGTGGCGATATCCCTCTTTCTTCGTACATCAGTTACCTATCCTTGTTGGACGGTTTAGGTGGGGAGGGCGGAGGAGTAGCGGGGCGCACGTTTACCGGCGCCGGAGGACTGACATTCATTCCATCGTTGGCGACGCGCACCACCACATGCTTTTTGCTTTGGTCACTTTTATTGGTCATTCGATGTCTCCTGCTGCTCAAGGAACTCAACCATCAAAACGTCGGAATTTGAGATCAAATAGCTCTCAACCCCCGGCATCTCGGCCCACTGACCCTCTTCATCTATCCAGCAAGGCTGTGTAATCAAGAAATGGCCTGATGCCGGATCTGTTGGCCACACCTGTGGATACCCGAACAGCCGACGTCCATCAAGCAATGTCAACACCACGGTTTGCCCTGACCCCCTGCGGAACGCAAATACCCATTCTGGATACGAGGCTCGCGACGTGAATCCAAGCTTCCTTGCGATTCTGTATAGATAGTCATGATTGGACGCGTACGACAAACCTAGGCCCAGGCATACCGCGAGCGCGATCCCCCAGGTGGCCTCTGTGTCGGTAGTCCATGACCCTATCGCGAACCAATGCTCACCCACCCAAAGAAGGACTTTTGAGATTCCGGATACGATGATGGTGATGATGCCGGTACCAATCAGAGCCTGAACCGTGCGCTCGAACTGACCTGGCTTTTTTACGTCTGCCAGCCAGTAAAAAATCATCGTAGTGATAAAGCCTGGTATCAGCATCTGTACCAGAGGGAGAATCTTCGTTGCTAGGTCTTCCACTGCCTATCCCATTGAGTGATGCCTGTTAGCCATCACTATAGCGGTGGGGTCTGGATCTTAGGTAGCCATTTTGGGGCTGGCATCTGTGCATGCTGGATAGGGCGCACACGGACCGCAGAATCTATGCGAGCGAGCATTGACTGTGACGCACACCTCTGGCCCAGGTACAAGGGCCGTCTGGTTATCTAGTCGAGCGAGTAAGGCCGGTGATGTTACTAGGCGCCTTGCCCGATAAACACGGGATTCATGAACCCTACGACGCTTGATCGGCTTTTTGTACCAATTGGTACATTTCATCAGTAAAATCCGTGCCTGCATGTCGATTGTCCTACAAACCTACGATCTGGTAAGCGGAGTACTGAGTAGATGCAAGTGAATGCAGATCGGCTGATGAGCACGCTCGAGCATAAGATGCTGCTCGAGGCCTTCTTGGTCCATTCGAGCGATGTGAGACTCGAGGTGATGTGAAATTACTACTGTGGCAGTTCATATACACGGAGCCGGGCTTAGGATTGAGCGATCCGCAGATCCTCACGGTAGCGATCGATGGGAAGGGCTGCGTGAGTGATTTTGCGCTTGTCTAAAGGGGACAGTCCTAGCTGTTACAACATCCGAGCGTTATAGCTGTGCAGCGCTATTGCGGGTGGTTGGTAACTGGACGGGCCTCGTTCTATTGAGGCGCTCATCACGCGTGGCCGCAATCGACACATGGTGGAAACCGATCCAAGGATCTGTATTCAGTATCGGCCTCATCGCCGGCCGGCTACCACATGACTAACCCCATCCTTCAGGCCCGCGCTGTACCTGGGGGAGCCGCGCTTGCCCGCTATGGGTCGATATCAGCCGTTGCAGGCAGTACTTCGCGTCATCCCTCCCTTCGTTAGCGCCCTATAATCGTTCTACTCAGTGCGGAGGGTAGAGCATGAAACGAACCTTGGAAGGCATGGCCGAAGCTGGCGAGCCACTGTTGCGCGAAGCCCTTGAGGCGATAAGAGCGCATCGTAACGCTCAGGATGGTGGGGCATCTCCCGAGGAGGTGGAACGCCTCAGACTACTGGCGGACTCGCTGTATCAGGCTGCGGCGGATTTTCAGCTACTCGAAGCCGGCAGCCTGGCCGAATCGATTCACTGACGTAGAGGCACTGATGCCCAATCCACCCAAGATTTTGCCACCTGATCACAAAGCCTACACCGAGGCAGTAGAGGCAATGCGGCTGTACCACGAAGGTTTGGATACCGGCGCGCCTGCAATTGAGGTGGAACGGTTGCGTCTGATTGCCGAGGCGCACTTTCAAGCCGTGACTGACTATCAAATGCGGGCCTTTGGCCGTGGTGGAGGAACCACTCACTGACAGGCAAGGGCGTGGAGGATTGTACGTCCTGCTGATGTCCGCTCTCGATCCTTAGCTGCCGCAGCAACCATTCATTATCTACCGTTCGCAAAGGCGCCTACGAACGACCATTAAGTGCGCTTCGCCCGATAAGGCAATCTCGGTTAGGTCACAGGAAAGTAGCTTGCAGTCGAAAGCCAAGATGGGAAGAGCGGGCTAACCGTATCTTCCTCATTAACTGAAGGTGGCACAGATTTTCTGGCACGAGGCGAGGGCTTGGGGCCTACTAATTTTTTCGAAGCATAAGGCCGGACTGGCAACACGGGTTATGTGCTGTGGTCCATGGAGGGAGAGGAAAAGGGTGGCTCTGTCACAGTGCGTCGTGGTTGCAATCCGTCCCATAGCGTGGCATAGCTACGCTCTTCATTCGTTGCTTTATAATTTTGTCCGATGATGTCAGTATTGTATGAAGGCGATAGATAGCGCCCTGCAACACCCATCGCCCTTCCTAACCAATGCATGATTGCGCAATATCTTAATGCCCTCTTAGATGAAGAAATGATTATAGTTAGCCGAGATCAGGAATGGAAAGAAAACCAGAAAAAAACGCAGTTTACGATGTGGTGGAAGAGTTCCAGGCGACTTGCGAAGAGTATTTATTCTGCTTGATGTTTGCCTCTAGGGGGATAGAAACAACTGGAGACTTGGTAGGCAAGGAAAAGGCGAAGCCTGGCCAGAAATTCTGGATAGCATCGGATACGGAATCCGACCCGAAGTACCATGCCAAAATGGATATTTCGACGTTTGTCGAAAAATCAAAGAAAAATGGTTATTTTGTTAATGAGATTTGCAAATCGTTACTATGCACTATTTATTCTTTATGGGATGAAACATATAGACATAGAATAGCCAAAGCAGCTGGGGTTGATGCTGGCGCATTGATTGCACCATTGATGGGGGACCTGCGTAAAATTAGGCACTGCATCCTACATAATAAGTCCGTAATACCCGAGAATGGTTATGAGTTTGAGGTGCTCGCTTGGGAATTAGCGCCTGGCGTCCTTTCGATTACAGCAGAAATGTTTCGTGAGTTCATTGACACGGTCAGAACCAAAATGGCCATTCAAGCAGCTTCGATGACTCCAGAAATGCAAGAAGTTTATCAGCTCATGACAAAAAAGGAGCGAAAGAGTTTTGATGACTGGTATAAGAAGCCTGGAAACAAAAAACACGACATCCCATGGCCGGAGTTTGATGCTGTACTAAAAAGAATCTATAAAAACAATAGTAACGACGAAGCCTTGTAGGCGCCAGAAGCATCATAAATTTTACTGTGCACCAGACATGACCAGCATCTATTCATTTTTGGGGTGCGGGTAATGGGCCTCACGATGCAAGAACTAGTTTCTTGATCTGCGAGTTTTGGATTTAGGAATACAGGGCGAATGAAACGCGTAAAATGTAAAAGGTTAAGTTTGCGTACTGGCGCGCAAATTACGGCCCGCTTTTGACAGATGTCATCCTTTACCGGTAGTTCGTCGGGTCGAAGCATACGGTCGCATCTAACCGCCTTAGACCCAAGCAGCCTCTGGCAGGCGGCAGCAAATGGTCAGAAGCAGAAGCAGACGCTGAACATGCTGGACGCAAGTTGGTAGCGTTAACTGGAAGCGCCCAGTCCTGACGATAGTTAAACGACTTAAATTTGTTCGCGCAGTAAAAATGAAAGCTGAATCAAGGTGGGAAAAATATGTATAGTGAGCCAAACCATCACTCGCGAAATCTAAAGCTAATATCCTTGATGTTTGTTTTGTACTGGGTACTAGCTTTAAGTCCGGCAGATGATTCCATTAGGCTGTCAATAATAAACTATAAAATACAAAATCCTAAAGCGTTATTCTGGGTAGCTCATGCCGCCTTAGCTTATTTTGCATGGCGATTCTATTTAAGTTCAAAAAACAAGATCAGACATGGTTTCATAAGCTCTTTAGTCATTGGTGACTTTTCGAATCAGGCCTCCAGTATATACAAGGCGTTAAAGAAAAAAGCTGAGGCCGACTACGCAATGCGACATAGGGAAGCATTTCAGCAAGAACGTGAGGATTACGCGCAAAAGCATAAAATAGAAAATTACAATAAGGAGTGCCTTTCCGTTACCCCGTTAGGTTTCGGGTATGAAGGAAATCAATTGAGGCTTGAATACCAAGTTCAATATGACAGAGGGCAGCATGGGGATCTATACTTCAGAAACTATAAAATTTTTTACGAGCGGTATCGTTGGCTGTGCTTTAAATCATGGAGGCTGGTGAAATTTATTCTTGGGAAGGAGGACAGCCCTGACTATGTGATACCTTGGTTTTTGTTTGTTTTTGCAATAACAACTAGCATTTTTAACCATTTCGGCATCACAGCCTTAAACGTATTCAAGTAATGACGAAATGGGGGCAGATTTTTATCAGGTAGACCGGCCGCTTCTGGCCAGTAACTTTGCTTGGTGAAGGGCAGCTATGCGTCGACGGCGGTCAATCACGAGCTGTGGGTTTAGACACAATCAGACCGACTATAAACAAGGGCAGTAGTCAGCTATTGATGGGAGCTTGGTAAGGGTCACTCCGGATCACAATCGAATGACCTTGCTCGTAAAGAGCCATTGCTTCAGGTCCGGTCCATGCGTCAGGGTGCACATTGACACGGAGGGCGCCTTTGTCCAACACCAATATGATCACATTGGCCGCTTCATCTTCACGGATTTCGCAGAGGGTACAACCTTTGAGATCGGCAAAGCTCACGCCTTCACACAGGAACGGGTTGTAGACAGACAAAACAGCCCATCAGACAAAACGATCTGAAGGTAACTCTCAACTTTCAGAGCGCTCCTAATTGCCATGTTAACAGTATGCGTTCGCAATTTTTTAATTCCCTGGGTTGTCCATCGTTAGCATCTCTGCCTACGTTCCCGCCTTATTGGCTAGCCCAAGGGACCTAATCAACGAGTTTTAAAGGCGCGTATACAGGCCAAGGCGCTTTGCCGGGCATCTGCCAACTTTTCTGGCGGAATTTTGTCAACGATCTCCACCAGGCTCTCGCGGGCATCGCTCGCAATCATCAACTCGGTTTCCTCATGCGCGTGCGCTGCATTGCGTGTAGCAGTATCAATGGCGCAACGCACCCACGAGTAAGATTCAACGAGGTCTGGCGCAACACCTTTACCCTCTTGGTAGGCCAGCCCCAGATGCCACTGAGCCTCCGAAACCCCGAGCGTTGCGCCTTTACGCCACAGATCGACAGCTAAAGAGGGGGCGGCCTGCATGCCAAGACCATGGTAGGCCAGGTAACCCAGATTGTTGAACGCAAGCCGATTTCCTTGCGCCACGGCCTGACGCCACTGCCGCACCGCTTCAGGATAGTCTTTGCGCTTGTATGCCTCGACGCCCAGGTCATAGGCCGACTCGCTTTGTGAGGAAATGCGGGGCTGATCCGTGGTGGTCGTAGTAGAGGTGGACGAAGTGCAGGACGTCATCATCAATACGCTGACGACAAATACAATCTTAAATCTCTGTTGCACAATGCAGTCCTTGCCATGTGTTGATCGGGCGCAGGACGTTATCGGAAATCGCTCCCATCAACAAGACCGCGATGGCAAGCAGGATTGCCCTCAAGCCACTGCTATTCAGGCAGCCTCTTCATCCCCAATCAGCGCCCACAGCCTAGCCGACTCGATTAGTTCCAGCATGTTGACCAAGTCGCCATCATCAACCTCCCGCCGTCGGCGCGCGGCATAGGCCTTCTCGCTGAGGACTGCTGCGCGCCCATTAGGATCAGCCACCAGGGCAACCTGGTCGTTCAGCTCGGAGAAACAGACTCATGTAGCCAGGACATCATTCCTATGTGCACCGTCCGCTTTCGACCCATAGCGGCCTCTCGTGAAGGGCAGCGATCGGCCAGAAGCTGCCGGTCAGTCGTTACTTGATGGTCGTTCTCGCATTGTCGCGCACGACCTAGGCCCGTAGGTTTAACCAAGTGCTAGATGCTACGCCATTACAAGAGCCTTCTCCATTGACGGTGGCCCACGTGATCTGCGGGACCGGCCCTCCATTGGATCCAGAAATCAGAGTAGGTATACTAGCCATGGCTTAGAGCCATCACGAAATCAATGCCTCTCTCAACGCTTAGGATTATTCGATGCCCCGTTTTACCGCAATTCCGGTAGGTCAAGGAGATGCGTTCTATTTTGAGCGTGATAACTTTTCGGTGCTTGTGGATGGCGGCAGAAGTACACGATGGATGCGGCAGAAGCTGAACGAAATAGACGCTCGGCCCCTTGATATTATCGTCTGCACACATAATGACGCTGATCATGTGGACGGTATCATTGGCCTGCTGCGTCAAGAGCGTGCCTGCGATGAAATATGGCTGCCGGGCAAATGGATTGAAGTTATAGGTCACGCGCTGAAGCGCGGTCCGTCAATAGCCGAAAAACTCTTGACGGAGATCCGTGAGATTCCAATTAAGCGTGCATTAGAAAAAATCGAAAATCTCCGAACTGGAGAGGCGACTACGTACGAAGCGGCGCATGTGCCACCACAGGAGAGGGAGCAGCCACCAGAGCAACTGGCTGACATGACGATTGAGGACTACTTAAATGAAGCCCAACTTCCATATCGTCACCTCCATTCCCCAGAGATGCGGTATCGCTCTATTTATTCCGCGAATAAGCGATCAAGCCTCAAACATCTTATACAAGCCCTGACTGAAGAGCAAACGACGCTATTCATTGAGCTGATTGATGCCTTGGATCGCATCATGCTTGTCGCATTATTGGCGCTATATCACGAAATCCCAATACGTTGGTTTGAATATGACACAACTCACCCCAGTGGTGGCATCGAGAACGTGCTGGTTCCGCTAAACGCACGTGAAATCCAATTTCACAAACCTCGGGACAACTCTGTTATGGATGTGATCGGGTTGACGGTAGTCAATAAGGAGAGCTTGGTGCTGTGGGCACCACCGGCCCAGAGTATGCCTGGGGTACTTTTTTGTGCAGACTCCCAGCTGACTGATATCGACCTCTCCGCCATCGCGCTAAATAACGCGATCTGCACAGCCCCCCATCATGGCTCCAGTGATAACGATTGCGCGTACGGCCACATTTCACGGGCATTTCAGGATTCCCAATCTCTGGTCTGGGCCCGCAGCGATGGACGTTATAGACAGCGTCCAGGGGTCGCCTACCTGAATACAACCAACCGCTTTTGCACTGTCTGCCGACCAGCAGAAACAGCCCCATACCAGACGGCTGCACAACATCTGAACTTCACCCCAAGTAATGGGCGGTGGACACCTGATGGGACGCGTCAGTGCAATTGCGCTCCGGTTCCTTGATACCAAGAAATTACATTGAAATGATAAAATCTACTGTTACGTAGCTTTATCAGTACAAGTTACTTTTTAGAAGATTTGCTTGGCTCCAAGCCACAAGTGAGGCCTGCTAAGCGCTACCCAACCGTCTGCTTTGGCCGATTGCTGCCCCTCGCGACAGGCCGCTTTGGGTCGATAGCGGTCGGTCGCGAATGGCTGCTAACAACCCAAAGCGGACATTGCGAAAGCACTGCCATTGCTCTTTTTCCCAGGCTGGCGCGAACTCTGTGGGAGCGGGTTTACCCGCGAAGGCATGGCTGTTGACTCCCGAGTTTTTCGCTTCGTAGCCAACCGCCATGCCGAAGGCGCCAGACGCCTGCGCACCGTGGCCGATAGCGGCAGCATCCCTGACCGCCTGGGTGCGCTCGTTACCGATCGCCATGGAGCCGGAGGCCTGTCCAAGCGTCAGACGGCCACCGTTGACGAAGAGTTCTCCGCCCAGGCTCAGCGAGGTCGCACCGGTGCCGGACACGCTTGCCGGGCGATAGAACAGCACGGAGTCGGTCTGGGTGCCTTACCGTCAATGCTCCATCCGCGATTGGCTGGCTTTGCTGTCAGCGCGACTTGAGGCGCATGTAGCCAGCGAGCCAGGTCGCGAATGACAGCAGCGGCGATGGTCCTGCGGCGGACGTAATCCTGGACGGGACGCCCCGACTGGCTACGTTTGAACAGATGGTCCAGGCCCTCGTACGCTCGCCATTGGCAAGCAGAGCGGTGGCCGGTGGCGCTCACCCATTGCTCAAAGTCGAGCCGTGGAGAGATCTGCTCGTCAGCCAGCCCCTGGAGCAGCAGCAGCGGCGTCTGGGTGTCGATGTTGAGCCAGTCGACAGGATGATGCTCGCGTAAGTTCTGCAAGTAAGTCGAAGACATGCCAAACGCAAGCCTGTCTGACCCAGGCGCTGCGCTGGCTACTGCACGCAAGTGCTCAAGATCCTGTTGCAGATCCTGCACCTCGCTGTCGTTCAACAAGGGCATCAGTTCGTTGGCTTGTGCCGCGATAAGGTCTTCCAAGGTACGCCAGGGTGCTGCCATTGCAAAGACGCCGGCGAGTGGTGCTCCTATTTGAGTCTGCCGCCAAGCAATAAGTGGCGCGACATAGCCACCCAGACTATGCCCCAGGAGAAAAACCGGACTGTCGGGTACATTTAGAGCCAAGACGCGGAGGATCGCCATGACGGGCAGGACGTATTCCTCATGGACTGTACCGCTAGTCACCGCATTAGCTGGCATCCTTTTGTCAAAGCGCACCGAGCCGATGCCTCGTCCCGCCAGCCCCCAGGCCAGCTCAGAAAAAATGTGACTGGATCCGATAGTGTAGTCGGCATTCTGAGGACCTGAACCTGGAAGTAAGACTACGACGGGCATAATGCGGTACCGCCGTCGAGGCAGGCACAGTAAGCCTAATAGTTGCTGGGTATCTGGGTCATGCAACCGTTGCTCTGTGAAACGGCGCCCCCTGGCAAGCCTGAAAAAGGGAACGGCTGCCAGCCCGATGATGCTTTCGGTGAAACGCGCGGTGAAGCGCACGCTGGTGCCACCTACGCGCAGTAGACATTCAATGCGTCCAACTGGCCGTTCGCGCAATGAGCGCGGCACCGCCATTTTCACCAACTCCTGTAACGGTCGCAAGACATCGTCTGTTAAGCGGTCAACAAGCGTTGAGTGCGCTTGCTCACGAATCCTGTCGAAGTACCCTGCGCGCAAATTACTCAACAATCGTCGGAACCGTTTGCGCATTGAAGAATCACTCATGCGCCACCCTCGATCTCTGACGCCCTCGGCGCCGCGGTTGAGCATCTTGATCTCATGGCTTTCGATTAGGATCGCCGGCACTGCTCCGACACTGCCCAGCAGCAGTGCCAGAAAATATTGGCTATGAAGCCGACATAGAACTCATGTACAGGA
>NZ_RHQR01000002.1:375126-398660 GCF_003936645.1 Pseudomonas sp. p106 | reverse complement strand
GCCCCCGGCAATATCAGCCTGATGCATGAATTGTGGGGGCGCTGCGCACCCCTTTCGCGACACAAGGCCGCTCCTACACATCCCACGCATACCTTGAGGCAGTGCAAACCGATGGCTGCAACTGCCTGCATGACACCTGCCCCACAGGCCCTCCGCCACCCACTAATGCTATGATGCCCACCTCGCTCGAAGGACCTCCCGCGCCCCCATGAACTACCGCCAGCCCACCACGCGCAAAAGCATGCACGCCACCCTGGTCCAGGACCTCGGCCTGCAAATCGTATCCGGCCAACTCGCACCCGGGCAAAAGCTGCCCTCCGAGGCCAGCCTGTGCGAAAGCTACGCGATCAGCCGGCCGGTGTTCCGCGAAGCGATGCGCGCCCTGACCGCCAAGGGCCTGGTCGAAGCCCGCCCAAGGGTCGGTACGCTGGTGAGGCCCCGCCATGACTGGCACATGCTCGACCCCGACGTGCTGCACTGGCTGATGCAGGCCACCCCGCAAAAAGACTTCTTCAACACCCTGTCCAGCGTGCGCTGGGTTATCGAACCCGCCGCCGCCGCGCTGGCCGCCACCAACGCCACCCCCGAGGATGTCGAGTCGATCGCCGAGGCCTACCAGCGCATGGAAGCCGCGCGCACCCATGAAGAGCGCCTGCAACCCGACCTGGACTTCCACGCCCGCATCGCCGACGCCACCCACAACGACCTGTTGGCCTACCTGTGCAACATGCTCTCGATGGCCCTGCGCGAATCGGTGCGCTATTCCAACCAGCGGCCGAACTTCAACCAACTCGCCCTGCCCCGGCACAAGGCGATTCTCACTGCTATCCAGAACGGCGACGCGCTGGGTGCACGGCATGCTTCGCTGGTGCAGCTTGAAGATGCGCGTGTGGCGTTGAGCAAGGTGTTGGGGCAAGACCCGACTAGCTGAAGCAAAGCTGTTGATTGCTGGCGCTGGTTACCCAGTACAAGGGGCGGTGGAGTCAGTTGCAGGCAAGGAACTCCCATCGTGTGCATTTCTCACTAGGAACAACCCTGAATTTCGGCTGCCTGCACTTACAAGCTGTTACAGCGAGCGCCTGAAAAAATCAGATTTAACCCCTTTCCTGTAGGGCATTTCCCAAAGATACTGCCGCCGCCTGTTTTTCGTTGCGGTCGTTATTTCTGAGTTTTAGGCTCGGTGGGTCGTTGCACATCAACGACCGGCTTTGACAGGCCGCGACGATATACAGCGCAGAACCGTTCATGGCGGTTGTGTATGGGGCACGCTTGCGTGCGCCGGTTTCTGTGTTCGCCGGTCTGTCAACCCATGCACAGCTGCCACCTCTCCGTTTGACAGCGGATTGGCGGTGGCCCCACCGAGAACACAGTCCGATGCTAAAAATTGTTCCTGATCCACCCCACCACCTTCACTCCCTCGAAGATACGTTGATGCTGGCTGCAGATTACGCACTCTGCGCCGAAGCCGTTGCGCAACAGGCGATGATGATGCAACCCAAGTCGCCCTCCTCCTTGTTGATCATGACCTCCATGCACGAGCTCGAAACCTTGCGCAAATTGCTTGAGGTCGCGTTGGCGCAAGTGCAAATGCCGATCGAGCAAGGAACGCTGCATTAAGCCGCATCACGTTAAGTCTGGCCTGGCTCTTTCGAAGGCTACCGCCCCCACACGGCACCGCCCCTGAGGTTGTAGACGACCCTCAGGTGCCCGGTGAACCAGTGGAGCCCGGCTTGCCGGCGATAGGGCCAGCCCAGGCACCCGTATTTTCAGGGAACCAACTCATGCCGAAAGACAGCACAACCGAAAAAACCACACCCGGCAAAACCATGTTCTATCAGGCAGAAGGCCAAACTCAGCCGCTGTTCTGCATCGCACCTGGTATCCCCTGCCAGAATGCCAGGGAGCAAGCCTCAGAGTTGATGGGCTGTGTGCGTGACTTGACCATTACCGGCTTGATGGAAGACAGCCCGCAATTGATCTGGGCATCCTACTACCTGAGTGCACTGGCCAAGGCGCTGCTCGACGATGCCGAGCTGGGGATGCAGCAGTAGATATTCCAGTGTCGCTACTGGCCTCTTGTAAGGGGCCAGTTCAAGTCGAAACGATTGCGGAAAATCACTCATGACGGCAGCTAAATACAAAGGCGACCAGAGCGGCACGCCGCGTCGCAACATGTTCACCATCGCACCGGGAATACAGCCCAGCTACGCCATAGAGCAAGCAACAAAGTTGATGGACTGCGCACGGCATTTGAATATCACCGGCGTGATGATTGGCAACCGACAGATGATCTGGGCTTCGTATCACCTAAGTGCGATGGTCAAGGCGCTGTTGGAAGAGATTGAGCTGAACCTGAAGGGGTGAATGCTTGCAGTCACAAGCTCACCATGCGTGCGCCCTGCTACACCTTACCGCTTGCCAACGCCGCTTTTAGCTGATCGATTTCAAGCCAGCCTCTGGTTGAGTGGACGACCCTATGACAGTTCGCGCATAGCAATGCGAGGTCATTGAGGTGCGTCTTGTCACCGGGTTGGAGAGTATGAACAGGCTTCGTATGATGCACGTCGATGAGGCCCTGGCCGACGTCACCGTATCGAGTAGCGAAGTCAAATCCGCAGGCTTCACACACGAGCTTTCCAAACTTCGCCATCGCCTGCTTTTTTTTACTAGCCACCAGCCTACGGTCTCTCTCTCGGGAGCGGTGTAACCTCGTAAGCACCTTACCCTCTTCAGCCTCTTGGATCTCAGGCTCGTCGCCGCCGCCCAAGGCCTGTTCTGCGATTTCGCTAGATAGGTGATGCTCTACGGCAGCTCTGATGGCAGTGACAACCTTGGCTAAACGCTCGGGTGCCTCAGCGTAATCATCCCATACCACCGCCTCACCTTTATTGCCCTTCACTAGGCCGGTTTTGCCAGCGCTGGTGTAGTCCGGGTCCCAATGCCTGAAATTGCCGAGCTTCATACACACGCCATTGGCGTTACGGAAGTTTGTGACAGGGCCTACACCCAGGGCCTTACCCATCTTGCCGAGGAACAGAGAAAGCTCTTGGACGTCTGGGGGTTTTGGTGAGGGGAGAGAAGGACGGTGCCGGAGATACAGGTCTATAGCGAGTATGAGTTCGTCACTGGACCATGGGGGGTTGGAGTGAGCTGTGCGAGCTTTGCCAGAGGGGGAATCGAGATGAACATCCATGCTGTGTATCGGTGCCTGTAGGAATGCCTGCTGTGGTCCTACAATATCATTGGTAGGGAAGCGTAGGAATTTTCGTACGGCACGATGAGGCATCCAACGCTATGTGGAATTCAGATGGTGATTCACCTGAGGCATGAAAGTCTGTTGAATCGCTGAATACTTACCCCGCTAATCCAGACGCGGGTTTAAATCTCCCGGCGCCCTAAGCAAGCCGCTATCTATTGCTAGACCACTAACGGGCTCACATGCTCCCCCCCCAGAATGCGCAAGCCGCCAATGTCTGGGCGCGCCAGGCACTTGGCACACGAGCTAGCAGCCTGACAGAGAACCACGCCGTAAGAAATCAAAGTATCGGCGACAGATTGATCAGCTGGTAGTGGGAGGGTAATTTCGCCCGCTCGGACACTTACCCCTCTTGACCAGAAACCCCGAAAGCCAAAAAACTTTTAAAACCTCAAACCCCAGAAACAACAAAGCCACCCGAAGGTGGCTTAGTCGTTTAAATAATGGTCGGGACGGAGTGATTCGAACACTCGACCCCTTGCACCCCATGCAAGTGCGCTACCGGGCTGCGCTACGCCCCGACTGGGCTTTGAAGCATGTTCTCAATCTTGCCGAGAACGCTGAAGAATTTACCCTAACCTTTTGATAAATGGAAGCTTTTTTTCAAAAAAATCCATTCACCAGCTCTAGCTCACTTCTTCAACACCACCAGCACATCCTCCAACTCAACAATCATCTGCCGAATCAGCTGCTTGTACTGGCTTGACTCATCCTTCACCTCATCACTGGAGAGCCGCAACCGCGCCCCGCCAATGGTGAACCCCTGGTCATAAAGCAGCGCGCGAATCTGGCGGATCATCAGCACGTCTTGGCGCTGGTAATACCGCCGATTGCCCCGCCGCTTCACGGGGTTGAGCTGAGGGAACTCCTGCTCCCAATACCGCAGCACGTGTGGCTTTACGGCACACAACTCGCTCACTTCACCAATGGTGAAGTAGCGTTTGCCCGGTATGGGGGGCAGTTCGTCGTTATGGCTTGGTTCCAGCATAGGCCTCAACCCGGGCCTTCAACTTCTGCCCTGGACGAAAGGTGACGACGCGCCGTGCAGTGATCGGGATCTCTTCCCCTGTTTTGGGGTTGCGGCCCGGCCGCTGGCGTTTGTCGCGAAGGTCGAAGTTGCCGAAACCGGACAACTTGACCTGCTCGTTCTCTTCAAGTGCGTGCCGAATTTCTTCAAAAAACAGCTCGACCAACTCCTTGGCCTCACGCTTGTTAAGCCCCAGCTCCTCGTACAGCCTTTCGGCCATCTCAGCTTTCGTCAGAGCACCCATGCCGTTATTTCCTTAACGTGGTGTTCAACCTTTGTTCAAGCGAGGTGAGGATGTTTTGCAGGGTAGTGTTCACCTCATCGTCGTTAAGAGTGCGCGATGGATGCTGCCAGGTCAAGCCGACGGCCAGGCTTTTTCTATCAGGATCAATACCTTTACCCTGGTAGACGTCAAACAGCCTGAGGTCTGTAAGCCATTCGCCTGCATTGTCACGAATTACTTCAAGCACGGCGCTGGCGGCCACGTCACGGCCAGCGATCAGGGCCAGGTCACGACGGGTTTCCGGGAACTTGGAGAGTTCGCTGAATTTCGGCAGGCGGCCTTCGACCACATCACCCAACACCAGCTCGAAGACGTACACCGGGCGGTCCAGGCCCAGGGCCTTGGCAACTTCCGGGTGCAGGGCGCCGAGGTAGCCGACTTCCTTGCCGTCGCGCTGGATGACAGCGGTCTGGCCTGGGTGCAGGGCGGGGTGTATGCCGGCGGCGAAGGTGAAGTCGCTCAGGGCGCCCGAGTAGCCCAGCAGGGCTTCGACGTCTGCTTTGACATCGAAGAAGTCGATGCTGTCACGGCCGTTGGCCCAGCCTTCTGGCAGGCGGCTGCCGGTGACAACGCCGGCGATCATGGGCTGCTGCTCCAGGTCACCCAGCTGGCCGACGAAGCGCAGGCCGCTTTCGAACAGGCGCACGCGGTCTTGCTGGCGGTTGAGGTTGTGCTGCATGGCTTTGACCAAGCCCGGCCACAGCGAGGCGCGCATGGCGGCCATGTCGCTGGAGATGGGGTTGGCCAGCAGCAGCGGCTCTACGCCTGGGGTGAACAGCTCGAACAGCTTCGGGTCGATGAAGCTGTAGGTGATGGCTTCCTGGTAGCCGCGGGCGACCAGCAGGCGGCGCAGGTTGGGCAGCTCACCGCGGGTTTCCGGGTTGGCCTTGGGCGCCAGGCGCGCTTGCGGGTAACGCACAGGCAGGCTGTTGTAGCCGTACAGGCGGGCCAGCTCTTCGATCAGGTCGACTTCCAGGCTGATGTCGAAGCGGTGGCTTGGCACCTTGACGGTCCACTCCCCTGCCCCGTTGGCCGTGGTGGTCAGCTCCAGGGCGTTGAGCATCTGCTCGACCTGAGCGGCCTGCAGCTCCATGCCGAGCATCTGGGTGATGCGTTCGGCGCGCAGGGTCACCGGGGCGACTTGCGGCAGGTGCTGTTCGCTGACGGCTTCGATGATTGGGCCGGCTTCGCCGCCGACAATCTCCAGCACCAGTGCGGTAGCGCGCTCCATGGCTTCGCGGGCCAGTTGCGAGTCGACGCCGCGCTCGTAGCGGTGCGAGGCGTCGGTGTGCAGGCCGTAGGAACGGGCCTTGCCGGCAACGGCGATCGGCTCGAAGAAGGCGCTTTCAAGGAACAGGTCGCGGGTTTTTTCGGTGTTGACGCCGCTGTGCTCGCCACCCATCACGCCGGCAATGGCCAGGGCGCGGGTGTGGTCGGCGATGACCAGGGTGTCGGCGCGCAGGGCGACTTCCTGGCCGTCGAGCAGCACCAGCTTCTCGCCCTCTTCGGCCATGCGTACGCGGATGCCGCCGTTGATTTCGGCGAGGTCGAAGGCGTGCATCGGCTGGCCGAGTTCGAGCATCACGTAGTTGGTGATGTCGACGGCGGCGTCGATGCTGCGCACGTCGCTGCGGCGAAGGCGTTCAACCATCCACAGCGGGGTGGGCTTGCTGAGGTCGACGTTGCGGATGACGCGGCCCAGGTAGCGTGGGCACACGGCCGGGGCGCTGACTTCGACCGGGCGCACTTCGTCGTGGGCAGCCGGTACGGCCGGCACCACCGGGCGGGTGACCGGGACGTTGTACAGGGCGCTGACGTCGCGGGCCAGGCCCGCCAGCGACAGGCAGTCACCGCGGTTGGGGGTTAGGCCGATTTCGATGCTGGCGTCGTCCAGGTTCAGGTACTGGCGAATGTCTTCGCCTACCGGGGCGTCGGCAGCCAGTTCGAGCAGGCCGTCGTTTTCTTCGCTGATCTGCAGCTCTGCTGCCGAGCACAGCATGCCGAACGACTCGACGCCGCGCAGCTTGGCCTTCTTGATCTTGAAGTCGCCCGGCAGTTCGGCGCCGATCATGGCGAACGGGATTTTGATGCCCTGGCGCGCATTGGGGGCGCCGCAGACGACCTGGAAGGTTTCCTGGCCGTTGCTGACCTGGCAGACGCGCAGTTTGTCGGCGTCAGGGTGTTGTTCGGTGGCGAGGATTTCGCCCACGACGATGCCGCTGAACTGGCCGGCAGCGGGGGTTACGCTGTCGACTTCAAGGCCGGCCATGGAAAGGCGGGCGACCAGTTCGTCACGGGAGACTTGCGGGTTTACCCAACCGCGCAGCCACTGTTCACTGAATTTCATGCTGTTCTCCTGAAAGTTGCGTCGATTGGGCCTAGCGGAATTGGGCTAAGAACCGCAGGTCGTTGTCGAAGAACAGACGCAAATCGTTGACGCCGTAGCGCAGCATGGCCAGGCGCTCGGCGCCCATGCCGAAGGCGAAGCCCTGGAATTCTTCAGGGTCGATGCCGGACATGCGCAGCACGTCCGGGTGCACCATGCCGCAGCCCAGCACTTCCAACCAGCCGGTTTGCTTGCACACGCGGCAGCCTTGGCCGGAACACATCACGCACTGGATATCGACTTCGGCGGAAGGCTCGGTGAAGGGGAAGAACGACGGGCGGAAGCGCACGGCCAGTTCTTTTTCGAAGAACACGCGCAGGAACTCTTCGATGGTGCCCTTGAGGTCGGCAAAGTTGATGTCGCGATCGATCAGCAGGCCTTCGACCTGGTGGAACATCGGCGAGTGGGTGATATCCGAGTCGCAGCGGTAAACGCGGCCCGGGCACACAATGCGGATTGGCGGCTGGGTGGACTCCATGGTCCGCACCTGCACCGGCGAGGTGTGGGTGCGCAGCAGCATGTTGGCATTGAAGTAGAAGGTGTCGTGCATCGCCCGGGCCGGGTGGTGGCCGGGGATGTTGAGCGCTTCGAAGTTGTGGTAGTCGTCTTCGACCTCAGGGCCTTCGGCGATGCCGTAGCCGATATGGGTGAAGAACTGCTCGATGCGTTCAAGGGTACGGGTGATCGGGTGCAGGCCACCGGTGGCCTGGCCACGGCCTGGCAGGGTCACATCAATGCATTCGGCGGCCAGGCGAGCGCTGAGCTCGGCCTCTTCAAAGGCTGCCTTGCGTGCGTTGAGCACTTCGGTGACGCGCTCTTTGGCGTCATTGATCAGCGCGCCGACTTTCGGGCGCTCTTCGGCTGGCAGGTTGCCCAGGGTCTTCATCACCTGGGTCAGTTCGCCTTTTTTGCCAAGATACTGAACCCGGATCTGTTCCAGGGCATTGATGTCTTCAGCGCGCTCCACGGCCTCAAGGGCTTGGGAGACCAGCGCGTCCAGGTTTTCCATGTACAGACTCCAGATACGAAAATAGGGGAAGAGCTTTGAAGGCTCTTCCCCTATCGATGACGTTTTACACCCGACAGCGCAGAACGCTGCCGGATGATTGTCGTGGGTACTTAAGCCAGAACGGCTTTAGCTTTCTCGACAATTGCAGCAAACGCCGCTTTTTCGTTCACTGCCAGGTCAGCCAGAACCTTACGGTCGATTTCGATCGACGCCTTTTTCAGGCCAGCAATCAGACGGCTGTAAGACAGACCGTTGGTGCGGGCACCGGCGTTGATACGAGCGATCCACAGTGCGCGGAACTGACGCTTCTTCTGGCGACGGTCGCGGTAGGCGTATTGGCCTGCCTTGATGACTGCCTGCTTGGCTACGCGGAATACGCGCGAGCGTGCACCGTAGTAACCTTTAGCCAGCTTCAGAATTTTTTTGTGACGCTTACGAGCGATAACGCCGCGCTTTACACGAGCCATGAGTAACTTCCTCTATCTTTGACCAGAATTAACGAACGCGCAGCATGCGCGCGACTTTCGCGACGTCAGACGGGTGCAGCAAGCTGCTACCACGCAGTTGACGCTTACGCTTGGTCGACATTTTGGTCAGGATGTGGCTCTTGAAAGCGTGCTTGTGCTTGAAGCCGGTAGCGGTCTTCAGGAAGCGCTTTGCAGCACCGCTCTTGGTTTTCATTTTTGGCATGTTGGAACTCCGCATTCGATAAAATTACACATAATCATCAGGCCTGCCGTGCCCGGGAGATTACTTCTTTTTCTTGGGGGCGATGACCATCATAAGCTGGCGTCCTTCCATCTTCGGATGCTGCTCAACGGTGCCGTATTCGGCGAGGTCAGCTTCAACCCGCTTCAACAGCTCCATGCCCAGCTCCTGGTGGGCCATCTCACGACCACGGAATCTCAGAGAGATCTTGGCCTTGTCCCCATCGGTAAGGAAACGTACCAGGTTGCGTAGTTTTACCTGGTAATCCCCATCCTCCGTCCCTGGACGAAACTTGATTTCTTTGATCTGGATCTGCTTCTGGTTTTTCTTGGCTTCGTTAGCCTGCTTCTTCTTTTCGAAGAGGTGCTTGCCGTAGTCCATGACCTTGCAGACAGGCGGTAACGCGTCTGCAGAGATTTCAACCAGGTCCAGCTTCGCTTCATCAGCGATACGCAGCGCTTCATCAATCGAGACGATGCCAACCTGCTCGCCGTCTGCGCCAATTAACCGAACCTCGCGGGCCGAGATATTCTCGTTGATCGGGGCCTTCGGTGCAGCACGTTTATCGTTTCTCATTTCACGCTTAATAGTCATTACTCCGATTCTTGGCGACCACGCCGGGAAACCGCATGTGTCAGAAGCTCAACGAACTGGGCGACGGGCATGGAGCCCAGGTCTGCACCTTCGCGAGTACGCACAGCGACGGTTTGCGTTTCGACTTCGCGGTCCCCTATAACCAAAAGGTACGGGACCTTGAGCAAAGTATGCTCGCGGATTTTAAAGCCGATCTTCTCATTTCTCAAGTCCGACTTGGCACGGAAACCGCTACCGTTCAGAGATTTCTCAACCTGAAGGGCGAAATCGGCCTGTTTGTCGGTGATGTTCATGATCACGGCCTGGGTCGGTGCCAGCCACGCCGGGAACACGCCGGCATAGTGCTCGATGAGCATGCCGATGAAGCGCTCGAACGAGCCGAGGATGGCGCGGTGCAGCATCACCGGGCGCTTGCGCGCGTTGTCTTCGGCGATGTAGCTGGCGTCCAGGCGCTCTGGCAGGTTCGGATCGTACTGCAGGGTACCACACTGCCAGTTACGGCCCAGGCAGTCGCGCAGGGTGAATTCGATTTTAGGGCCGTAGAAGGCACCTTCACCTGGCTGGTATTCCCATTCCAGGCCGGATTCGTTCAGGGCGTCGGCCAGTGCACCTTCGGCGCGGTCCCACAGCTCTTCGGAACCCACGCGCTTGGCGGGGCGGGTGGAGAGCTTCATGGCGACGTCGGTGAAACCGAAGTCCTTGTACACGTCCAGGGTCAGCTTGATGAAGTCGGCGGCTTCTTTCTTCACCTGGTCTTCGGTACAGAAGATGTGCGCGTCGTCCTGCACGAAGCCACGTACGCGCATGATGCCGTGCAGGGCGCCGGAAGGCTCGTTACGGTGGCAGGCACCGAATTCGGCCAGGCGCAGCGGCAGGTCGCGGTACGACTTCAGGCCCTGGTTGAACACCTGCACGTGGCACGGGCAGTTCATCGGCTTGACCGCGTAATCACGGCTTTCCGACGAGGTGGTGAACATGTTTTCGGCGTAGTTGGACCAGTGGCCGGAACGCTCCCAGAGGATGCGGTCGACGACTTGCGGGGTCTTGATTTCCGAGTAGCCGTTTTCGCGCTGGACCTGGCGCATGTACTGCTCGAGCACCTGGTAGACGGTCCAGCCGTTGGCGTGCCAGAACACCATGCCTGGCGCTTCTTCCTGCAGGTGGAACAGGTCGAGCTGCTTGCCGATCTTGCGGTGGTCGCGTTTTTCGGCTTCTTCGATGCGCTGGATGTAGGCAGCCAGCTGCTTCTTGTCAGCCCAGGCGGTACCGTACACGCGCTGCAGCTGCTCGTTCTTGGCATCGCCACGCCAGTAGGCGCCGGACAGCTTGGTCAGCTTGAATGCCTTGAGGAAACGGGTGTTCGGCACGTGCGGGCCACGGCACATGTCGACGTATTCTTCGTGGTAGTACAGGCCCATGGCCTGCTCGTCGGGCATGTCCTCGACCAGGCGCAGCTTGTAGTCTTCGCCACGGGCCTTGAACACGTCGATGACTTCGGCGCGCGGGGTCATCTTCTTGATGACGTCGTAGTCTTTTTCGATCAGCTGCTGCATGCGCTTTTCGATGGCGACCAAGTCTTCAGGGGTGAAGGGGCGCTCGTAGGCGATGTCGTAATAGAAGCCTTCGTCGATGACCGGGCCGATGACCATCTTGGCGGTCGGGTACAGCTGTTTCACTGCGTGGCCTACAAGGTGGGCGCACGAGTGACGGATGATCTCCAGTCCCTCTTCATCTTTAGGGGTGATGATCTGCAGGGTGGCGTCGTGGGTGATCAGCTCGCAGGCGTCGACCAGCTTGCCGTCGACTTTGCCCGCAACGGTGGCCTTGGCCAGGCCGGCACCGATCGAAGCGGCGACATCGGCTACGGATACCGCGTGATCGAACGCGCGTTGACTGCCATCGGGAAGAGTAATAGTGGGCATGGCGCCTCCTCTCCTAGTGGTGACCCCTACCAAAGGTCACATGGGTTGGGATGAGCCAGTACAAGATCCGACCTGCCTTCCTTGAAGGAAGCCTGCCTCACAGTGGCAGGAGCCTTTCGGCTTGCCAGGGGGACCTGAGTGACTGGAAAGTAAAAAGATAGTTGCACGCTGCACGTGTGCAGGTGCAAGCCGGGCATGCTAGCACGGGGGTTGCATGGCAGCGCAGAAATATTTGGAAATTACGCGGTAGCGGTGAACTTACACGGAAAATTTCCTATCAGACTTTGGGAAGCAACCTACTCTTGATGAGACCTTAACCCAAGGAGTGTCTGGTTATGCGAGTTCCGTCTCTTCTGGCCCTGGCGGCCGCTGGCGCCCTGCTGCTGCCCATGGCAGCCACCGCTGGCAACTTCCCTGCCGGCAAGGAGGGTGCCTACATGACGCAATGCAAACAGGTGGCGCAAGGTCAAGGTGTCGACGCTGCAACTGCAGACAAGCATTGTTCGTGCGGCGCGCAAGCCATCAAAGATAATTTCACTGATAAGGAGATCGAAGACCTGGACAGCAATGACGGCGTTGACGCCAAGCTGATGCAGAAGGCACAGACCGTCGTGCAAGCGGCCTGCAAGCCGAAATGAGCCATGCGCAGAGGGCTTTCCGGGCTTTATTTGCCCTGGATCAGCATCCTGCGAAGGTAAAAGACGCTACAGGCGCAGAATTAGACTATTATGGTGTCCGTGCTCCGTAGCCTCGGCCACATTGCACCACTGAAAATTAAATGTTCTGGAGATTCACCCATGTCCAATCGCCAACAAGGCACCGTCAAATGGTTCAATGATGAGAAAGGCTACGGCTTCATCACCCCAGCAGGCGGCGGCGACGACCTGTTCGTTCACTTCAAAGCCATCGAATCCGACGGCTTCAAGAGCCTGAAAGAAGGCCAGACTGTTTCCTTCGTTGCCGAAAAAGGCCAGAAGGGTATGCAGGCTGCGCAGGTTCGTCCGGAGTAATTCGGATAGCTGTAAAAAAACCCGCCCTTGTGGCGGGTTTTTTTATGGGCGCTTGCCAGGGCAGCATACGCCTGCCCTTCGTAGGAGCGGCCTTGTGTCGCGAAAGGGCTGCGAAGCGGCCCCAGGTTTCTAGCTCCGCCGCTTGAAATGCCGGGGCCGCTTTGCGGCCCTTTCGCGACACAAGGCCGCTCCTACGGGGGGCGTGCCGTATTTGGAGCTGCATTATCGCCGACAGATGAGAAGGCTGAGGCTTCATCAATAGATGCATGGGCATTAACCAGGGCAGCACACGCCTGCACCTCGTAGGGGCTGCATCAACCGCAGTTGACGCGGGTCACCTTGCCCTGCTCGTCCACATTCAGGTTGAGGCGCTCGGAGCGGTACTCCAGGGTCACCATGTCATGTGGCTTGAGAATACGGGCAATCTGTGAGCCACTGGCCTTGCGCGCCTGCTCGAGCAGGTCGGCACTGCCTTGCTTGCCAATGGCGAAATCGGCACCGCTGGCCTCGCAGCGCCCGTCGTTGCCTGCAGCTGCAGCCGGGGCGCTGCCGCCGCCAGAGCTGCCACCAGTGCTGCAACCAGCCAGCACAGCAGCGACCAGCAAGGTTGCCAGGGAAGCACGGGTACGGAACATGAATCCTCCTAAATAGATCTGGGAACTGCCTGTTCCGACAGTTCCACCCAGAATTCGTTGCAAAACCGCACAAGTCTGCCCGAACTCACCGCGCATGGCGAAAGGCAATCGTGACCGGATTTTGCACCACGCAGTTGGTTTGCTTGGGCAGGCTTTTTATTCTTAAGTCGAAGAGCCATTGACGCAAAGTGATGATTTACTTTAAGAAGTGCAGGCACAGTGCCTGCTGCGAACACCAGGGTCAGGTGTTCGCCCCTCCGCCACAGGCCCAAACGAGAGCCTTTCATGAGCCACCACAGCATCGACGCCGACATCAAGGTCAAATGGGCGGAGGGCCAGAGCGCCTACAGCCCCAGCACGCCAGAAGAGCTGGTATTGATCGCCCTGGACCTGCTGGTGCGCGACTTGGGCAGCGAGGCGGCGCGCAGCTTCATCGACCAGGTGTTCGAGCGCTACGCACCGCACGCCGCTATTGCAATCGAGCCAGGCGCGCGCTGAGCAGGTCGAAAAAGCCCTGGGCATCGCCCTCGCCCACCCACATCACGTTGGCCGGCTGCTTGAGCACGCCGTACCAGTCCGCGACGGTCTGGCCGAAGGTCGGGCCCTCGCGGCTGTCGACGCTCATGTGGATGCGCCGCCCGCTGAACAACTCGGGCTTGAGCAGATAAGCAATGACGCTGGCGTCATGCACCGGGCCGCCGGGCATGGCGTACAAGTCCATGTCGTGCTTGATGTACGCATTGAGGATGTCCACCACGCGCTTGCTGGCCTGGTTGTTCACGGCTGCCAGCTGCTTGAGGCGGGCGTCACTGGTGAGCAGTTTGTGGGTGACGTCCAGTGGCAGGTAGGTCAGTGGCACGCCACTGGCCAGCACCACCTCGGCAGCGTGCGGGTCGGCGTAGAGGTTGAATTCTGCCGCCGGGGTGATGTTGCCGCCGTTGAAGTGGGCGCCGCCCATCACCACCACCTCTTTGATGCCTTTGGCGATGTCCGGGCGCTGGATCAGAGCCAGGGCCAGGTTGGTCTGTGGGCCGAGCATGGCCACGGTGATGCTGCGGGGTTCGGCAGCGCCGAGCGTATCGACCAGGTACTGCACGGCATTGCCCGGGGCCAGGGGCTTTTTCGGTTCATGCACCGGGACACCGGTCAGGCCTTCTTCGCCATGCACTTCGGCAGCGTAGATGGGCGTGCGCACCAGCGGGCGCCCTGCCCCGGCGTACACCGGGATGTCTTCGCGGCCGGCCCACTCGCGGGCCAGGCGGGCGTTGCGCGAGGTTTTGTCGAGGCGCACGTTGCCGGCGACGGTGGTGATGGCGCGGATATTGAGTTCGTCCGGCGAGGCCATGGCCAGGAACAGTGCGACCACATCGTCGGCGCCGGGGTCGGTGTCGATGATCAGGTCGCGGGGTGCGGCCTGGAGCGTGGTGGTGGCGGCTGCGGCCATGAGGGCGAGTCCTTGTAGCAGAGGTTTGAGCATGGGGCACTCCTGTTGCCTTGGTGGTGAAGCGGTCGGGGCCGCTTGGCGGCCCATCGCCGGCAAGCCGCCCCCCACAGACTGGACTGGGAACTAGAAGGTTACGCCAGCTATGAGGGCGATGTTGCTGTAGGGCTGGCACTCGCCGGTACGCACCACGGCGCGCGCACTGCGCGACAACACCTTGAATTGCTCATGGCTCAGCCATTCACGCTTGCCGAGCTTGCCGCGCAGACGCTCGATCTCGACCAGGCCGGGCGGCACGACCTTCTGCATCTCTTCGGCCAGCACATGGCGCTCCACCTGCATCTCGCTGAGCACTGCGCGCAGCACGCTGGCGAAGTCGGGAATGCCCGGCGTCAAGGCCAGGTCGATCAGTTCGACCCCTGGCGGCACGGGCAAACCGGCATCGCCGATCACTAGGATATCGCCATGGCCCAGCCCGGCAATGGTGCGCGACAGGGCAATATTGAGCAGCGCGGTCTTTTTCATGGGGCTAGCTCCGCCAAGGTCGGGATCGAAGGCTGCGCACCGGCGCGAGTGACGGACAGCGCCGCAGCGCGTTGGCCGAAGGTGATCGCTTCACTCTCCTCCAGGCCGCGCACCAGCGCGGCTGCAAAACCGCCGACAAAGGTGTCGCCCGCTGCCGTGGTGTCGAGCGCTTTGACCTGCGGCGCCGGGAAGTGCCGGCTGCCATCTCGGCTGACGAACACCGCGCCCTGCGCACCAAGGGTGACGATGACCTTGCCGGCGCCCAGTTGCAGCAGGCGCTCGCCGGCACGGCGGGCGCTGGCCAGGTCGTTGACCGGCTTACCGGCCAGCGCCTCGGCCTCGCTTTCGTTGGGGATGAGGTAATCGATATGGGCGAACCACTGCGCGGGCAACGGGCCAGTGGCCGGGGCCGGGTTGAGGATCACCGTCTTGCCCAGCTCACGACCCCTGGCCAGGGCCCAGGCCACGGTGTCGGCAGGCACTTCGAGCTGGCAGATGATCACCTCGGCAGCCTGCAGCAGCGCGTCGAAACGCTGCACGCTTGCCGGGGTAAGCTGGCCGTTGCCGCCGGGGATGATGACGATGCAGTTCTGGCTGGCGGCATCCACGGTAATCAGCGCCACCCCACTGGAGACGCCTGGGCACTCGCTCACCGCCTGGCAATCGATACCCTCCACTTCCAGGGCCTGGCGCAACTGCTGGCCGTAGGCGTCAGCGCCGACGTTGCCGATCATGGCCACGCTTGCGCCCAGGCGTGCTGCGGCCACCGCCTGGTTGGCGCCCTTGCCCCCCGGCACGGTGCAAAAGCTTTCGCCGGCCAATGTTTCGCCTGCACGTGGCAGCCGCTCGGCGCGGGCCACCAGGTCCATGTTGAGGCTACCGACCACCACTACCTTGGCACTCATGGGCATTCCTTAGCGGTAATCATTGAACAGGTCCGGGCGCGGCCCGGTGGACTCGCGCAGCACGATGCGCGGGGCGACGATGCGTTGCTCTGCGCCATCGCGGCGGGGCGTAGCGATACGTGACAGCAACAGCGCCGCTGCACTTTCGCCGAGCTCGCGGATCGACTGGCCAACGGTGGTCAGCGGTGGGTACACGTAGCGGCTCAGCTCGATGTCGTCGAAGCCGATCACCGACAGCTCGCCCGGCACGTTGATGTTGCGCTCGGCAGCCGCACGCAGCACGCCGAAGCCGATCATGTCGTTGCCGGCGAAAATCGCCGTGGGCCGCTGGCCGTCGAGCAGCTGCGCGGCCGCCGCATGGCCGCCTGGGCTGGTGAAGTCGCATTGCAGGATGTGCGCCCCCTGCACGGCTACCTGCGCCTCGGCCATGGCGCGGTGGAAGCCGGCCAGGCGCAGCTGGCTGACCCCGGTCGCAGCCGGGCCGCCGATATAGGCGATGTCGCGATGGCCAAGCTCCAGCAGGTGCTGGGTGGCCAGGTACGCGCCCTGCTCGTGGTCGATGCGCACCAGGTCGGCGTCCACGCCTTCCAGTGCTCGGTCGACAATGACCATCGGCGTGCGCACGCAGGCCAGGCTCTGCAGCAGGTCGCTGTCCTCGCCCACCGACGCCACCACCAGGCCGTCGATGCGTTTTTCCAGCAGCACGCGCAGGTAGCTGCGCTGCTTCTGCGGGTTGTCATCGGAGTTGCACAGGATCACGCAATAGCCGTTGCGCTCGCAGGCATCTTCAATGCCGCGCGCCAGCTCGGCGAAGTAAGGGTTGACGCTGTTGGGCACCAGCAACCCGATGGTAGCCGTCGTGCGCGCCTTGAGCGAACGCGCCACGGCGCTGGGCACGTAGTCGAGCTCGACGATGGCCGCTTCGACCTTCAGCCGCACCTGTTCGCTGACCGGGCGGGTCTTGTTCAGTACATGGGACACTGTGGTGTAGGAAATGCCCGCGAGTGCCGCGACGTCTTTGATGGTTGCCATGTTTTCAGTTCCGCCGGCCTGCTCGCCGGCTACGGTAGGTGTCGAGCACCACGGCGATGACGATGACCGCCCCGGTGATGATGCGTTTGGTGGGTTCTGAGGCGCCGATCTGTGCGAGGCCTGCGGCCAGCACCGAGATAATCAGCACGCCGAAGAAAGTACTGATGACCGAGCCGCGCCCGCCCATCAGGCTGGTGCCGCCGATCACTACAGCGGCGATCACCTGCAGCTCCAGGCCGGCGCCAGCATTGGGGTCGGCGGCCTCAAGGCGGGAAATCTGGAACAGCGCGGCCAAGCCTGCCAGCAGGCCCATCAGGGCAAACACCAGCACCTTGTAGGGGCGCGGGTCGATGCCGGCCAGGCGCACGGCCTCTTCGTTAGTGCCGATGCCGATCAGGTGGCGGCCGAACACGGTGCGGGTCAGCACCAGCTGGGCGAGGATGATCACCAGCAAGGCAATGATGAAGGCCGGCGAGATACCGTAGGCGATCGGGTTGGAGAACCAGGCGTAGGCATCGCCGATGTAGGCGGTGCGCGAGTCGGTGAACTGGTAGGCCAGGCCGCGGGCCATTTCCAGCACGCCCAGCGAGACGATGAACGACGGGATGCGCCAGGCCACCGTGACTGCACCGGTGATGCTGCCGGCAAGTGCGGCGACAGCCATGCCGAGCAAGGCGGCCGGCAGCACGCTCCAACCCCAGCCGAGGATGGCCACGCTGACTGCCGATGCCGCCAGCGCCAGCACCGACCCCACAGACAGGTCGATGCCGCCGATGATCAGCACGAAGGTCATGCCCACGGCCAGCACCATCAGGTCGGGGATCTGGTTGGCGAGGGTGCTGAAGGTGGCGTACGACCAGAAGTGGCTGCTGAGCAACGAGAACAGCACGATCATGGCCAGCAAGGCGCCCGCAAGACCCAGGTAGGTGCCGAGGCCGAAGTAGGTGCCGCTGCGGCGCGCGGGGGCGCCGGCCTGTGTGTCGAGAGGTGTGGTTTTCATGCATCCATCCTGGGCGCTGCGTCGTGCAGCAGGGCGTCACGTTTCTGGTAGCCGGCGAAAGCGGCGGCAAGGAGCTGGTCCTGGCTCCAGTGGTCGCGCTCGAAGGTGTCGATCAGGCGGCCGGCCGACAGCACGGCGATACGGTCGCAGATCAGCATCAGCTCGCGCAGGTCGCTGGACACCACCACCAGGGCCTTGCCCTGGCGCGCCAGCTCGGCCAGCAGGCCATAGATGTCGAACTTGGCGCCCACGTCGATGCCGCGGGTGGGTTCGTCGAACAGCAGCACCTGGCAGTCACGCTCCAGCCAGCGGCCGATCACCACCTTTTGCTGGTTGCCACCGGACAGCTCGCCGACCGGCTGGGCGGCATTGGCACTGCGGATGCGCATGGCATTGATCTGGCGTTCGGCCAGGGCCTTTTCGGCGTCGCCGTCGACCACCCCGGCGCGGGACAGCGCGGCGAGGTTGCCCAAGGCGATGTTGGCGCTGATCGATTGCGTCAGCAGCAGGCCTTCGCCCTTGCGGTCTTCAGTGATCAGGGCGATACCGGCCTTGACCGCTGCCTTGGGCGAGTCGATGGTCACCGCCTTGAGTGGCTGGCCGATTTCGATGCTGCCGCTGTCGGCGCGGTCGGCGCCGAAGATCAGCCGCAGCAGCTCGGTGCGCCCGGCACCAATCAGACCGGAGATACCGAAGATCTCCCCTGCCCTGACCTGCAGCGACACGTCCCGCACCTTGACACCGCGGCATAGCCGGTCGACCTTGAGCAACGGCGCGCCGATATGCCGGCGACCCAGGTCGATGTGTTCGCCCAGCTCGCGGCCGACCATCAGGTTGACCAGTTCGGCGCTGCTGTAGCGCTGGATCGGCTCGTCGCACACCAGCTTGCCGTCGCGCAGCACCACGATGCGCTGCGCCACACGCTGGAGTTCTTCAAGGCGGTGGGAGATGTAGACGATGGCCACGCCGCGCTGGCGCAGGCGCTCGATCTGGGTGAACAGCAACTCCACCTCGCGGGCGGTGAGCATGGCGGTGGGTTCGTCGAAGATCAGCACATGGCAGTCGCCGATCAGGTTGCGGGCGATCTCCACCATCTGCTGGTGGCCGATGCCCAGTTCGCCCACCGGGGTGTCCGGGTCGATGGCGTCCAGGCCAACCTGTGCCATGGCGGCCGTGGCCAGTTGGCGCAGGCGCTTCTGGCTGATCCAGCCGAAGCGGCTGGGCAGGTTGTCGAGGAACAGGTTTTCGGCCACGGTCAGGGTCGGCAGCAGGTTGAGTTCCTGCATGACCATGCGCACGCCAAGGCGCTCGGCGGCGCTACGGCTGCCAGGCGCATAGGCCTGGCCGCGGAAAGTCATGTGCCCGGTGGTGGGCGTTTCCAGGCCGCTGATGAGCTTGGACAGGGTGCTCTTGCCAGCGCCGTTCTCGCCGGTCAGGGCCAGCACTTCGCCGGCGCGCAGGGCCAGGCTGACGTCGCCCAGCACCGGTTGCGCGTAGCTCTTGCCCAAGCCGCTGGCAGCGAGCAGCACTTCATTGGCCGTTACAGGCATGGCCATGTCTCCTGGCCGTCAAGGCTTGGTGATGAGTTCGACCGGGGTCTGGATGACGTTGTCGGCGTCCACGTTCGGCTTCTGGCCCTGGAGCATCTGCAATGCCGCCTGAATGCCGTACACCGCCTGCTGGCTGGCCGCCTGGTCGAGGGTGGCAAGCACGCGGCCATCCTTGAGCATGGGCTTGATGGCGTTGATGTTGTCGTAACCCACCACTTGCACCTGGCCGGTCTTGCCGGCGGCGCGCACCGCCGAGACAGCGCCCAGGGCCATGCTGTCGTTGCCGGCCAGCAGCGCCTTGAGGTCGGGGTACTCGTTGAGCATGGCGGCGGCGACGGCGTTGCCTTTGTCGATTTCCCAGTTACCCGATTGCACCGAGACGATCTTCATCTGCGCCGCCTCCATGGCGTCCTTGAAGCCGGCGGTGCGCTGCTGGGCATTGGTGGTGGTCGGCACGCCTTCGATGATGCCGACCTGGTCACCGGCCTTGAGCTTTTCCTTGGCCAGGTAGTCACCCACCAGACGGGCGCCCTTGCGGTTGTCGGGGCCGACAAAGGGGACGCTGAGGTTCTTGCTCTTGAGTACGTCGGGGTCCAGACGGTTGTCGATGTTGACCACCGTGATGCCGGCGTCCATGGCCTTCTTGATCACTGGCACCAGGGCTTTGGAGTCGGCCGGTGCGATGACCAGCGCCTTGGCACCGGTGGCGATCATCTGCTCGACGATGCGGATCTGGTTGCCGGTGTCGGTCTCGTCCTTGATGCCATTGGCCACCAAGTCGAATTCGTTGGCGTGGTCTTTCTGGTAGGCCTTGGCGCCGTCTTCCATGGTGCGGAAGAATTCGTTGGCCAGCGACTTCATCACCAGGGCGACCTTGGGTTTGTCTTCGGCATGGGCAGCGGACAGAGGCAGGGCAAGCGACAGCGATGAAATGACGGCGAGCGCCAGCAGACGACCGGGGAACGGCAGTTTCATGGGAGATGACTCCGAATCTTGTGGTTTTTATCGGATCGCAAACGTTTGCGTTGGCTAACTATGGAAACAGGATGAGGTTTTGTCAAATCCGTTTCGCTGCCGGGGGCTGCGTTGCTTCTGGCGCAGATTATCTTGGATTCTTCCGAAAAACCGAACAGGTTTTCCTATGTTTGTTCGGATTGCCGAATTCGAGGGGCCGCCTGCGCGCTCTTCATGTCAAGCCCGGCCCACAGCCACAGCGGCATACAGGAAATTACAGCGCCCTACCAAGGATGGTACGAAAACTGCCTTGCACCCTGTGCGACACAGCAAAATCTCCTTTAGGAAGAGAGAACAATAATATGAATGCTGCACTGAAGACCTTCGCACCCAGCGCCCTGGCGTTGCTGCTTATCCTGCCAACCGCTGCTTCGGCGAAAGAAGCCCAAACCCAACAGAAGCTGGCCAACGTGGTCATCCTCGCAACCGGCGGCACCATTGCCGGCGCCGGTGCAAGTGCTGCCAACAGTGCCACGTACCAAGCGGCCAAGCTGGGCATCGACAAGTTGATCGCCGGCGTGCCGGAGCTTGCCGGCATTGCCAACGTGCGCGGCGAGCAAGTGATGCAGATCGCCTCCGAAAGCATCAGCAATGACGACCTGCTCAAGCTGGGCAAGCGCGTCGCCGAACTTGCCGAAAGCAAGGACGTCGACGGCATCGTCATCACCCACGGCACCGACACCCTGGAAGAAACCGCCTACTTCCTCAACCTGGTAGAGAAGACCGACAAGCCGATCGTGGTGGTGGGCTCCATGCGCCCGGGCACCGCCATGTCGGCCGATGGCATGCTCAACCTGTACAACGCCGTGGCCGTGGCCAGCGACAAGCAGTCCCGCGGCAAGGGCGTACTGGTGACCATGAACGACGAGATCCAGTCCGGCCGCGACGTGAGCAAGGCGGTCAACATCAAGACCGAAGCGTTCAAGAGCGCCTGGGGCCCGATGGGCATGGTGGTGGAAGGCAAATCGTACTGGTTCCGCCTGCCGGCCAAGCGTCACACCGTCAACTCGGAATTCGACATCAAGCAGATCAGCAGCCTGCCGCAGGTCGACATCGCCTACGGCTATGGCAACGTGACCGACACGGCCTACAAGGCACTGGCACAGAACGGCGCGAAAGCGCTGATTCATGCCGGTACCGGTAACGGTTCGGTGTCGTCGCGCGTGGTGCCGGCACTGCAGGAGCTGCGCAAGGATGGCGTGCAGATCATCCGCTCGTCGCACGTCAACCAGGGCGGTTTCGTGCTGCGCAACGCCGAGCAGCCGGATGACAAGAACGATTGGGTTGTGGCGCACGACCTGAACCCACAGAAGGCGCGGATCCTGGCCATGGTGGCAATGACCAAGACCCAGGACAGCAAAGAGCTGCAGCGGATTTTCTGGGAATACTGATTGCTGCATGACAAGGGGCTGGTGTGCTGGCTACACCGGCCCTTTTTCGCGGTTTAAATCGCCACGGATCGGCCACCCACAGCCCTCCGCTTTTTTACCTTACACGCAGTTGCGAAATACCTTACAGTGAAATACTGTACGCGCATACAGCAAAACAAGGAAAAGCCCCGTGGCCAGTACCGCCCCTGCAACGCCGAGCAGTTATGAACAACTGGGTACGCGTATCCAGAAAATCATCAACAGCCCCATCGCTCAACGTAGCCGCGCCGCCCTGATCTTCCGCCTGGAGCAGGAGTCGCCCGACGACTGGGAAACCCTGCTCGAGGAGATCGCCGAGAACGACAACGTCACCCTCGCCCACCGCGACGATGGCGGTGTGCAGATTTTCTGGACGGTGCCGAAGGACGATTGACCGCGCAAGGGGCCTAGGCCAGTGCCTGCAGGTAGGCGCTGGCCTGCCGATAACGGGCCAGCCGTGCCAGGTCGGCCGGGCCTGGGCAGGCGATGCGTGAAAGGTCGCTATTGTCGGCCAGGTCGGCCATTTTGACGGTACGCGCCAGCGGGTCGCAGCCAAGGCGCACGACGAAATCCTCGTAGCTTTCGCCATCACGCCGGCTCAAGGCCAGCAAGGCGGCCAGGATCTTTAGCGTGAAGCCCTCGCGGGCAAGGTCGGAAAGTGTCAGCGGCGTGTCTTCGATCACGTCGTGAAGCACGGCGACGATGCGCTGTTCGGGCGTGGACACCTGCATCATCACCCGCAGGGGGTGCAGGATATACGCCGCACCGCCTTTGTCGTATTGCCCTTCATGCGCTCTGGTGGCTACCACGATGGCCCGCTCCAGTGTAGACATGAGGCCCTCCCCGTTTCAGCCGTCTCACAGAGCAAGCATAGACGGGTCGGGTTACAGATGACAGACGTCTGTTCCGGCGCTTTCACAGCCAGCGGGAAAAGGCGGCTCGCCTCTATGCAGGCACCTCAGTGCATGGCACCGGCTGCGCCGGTGATCGCCGGCAAGCCGACTCCCACACTAGAGGCCATACTACAAAGTCAGCGCTGCGCACCGTGCTGAATGACAACCGAATCCGTGCCCAGCTTGGCCATGACCTCTGCCTTGCGCGCTTCGGCCTCTTCCTTGGTAGGGAACGGCCCCAGCAGCACCACCGGCTTGCCATTGCGGTATTCGACCGAGGACGGGATGCCCTTCTCGATCAGGCGGGCGGTCATGTCGCTCAATGCACCCATGTTGGCGCCCTGGATCACCTCGACATCCCAGCCTTGGGGGGCAGGCTGATCGGCCAAGGCCTCGGCGCGGCGCTGTAACTCGGCGCCGCCGCAGATTTCGCGGATGCGCAGGTTGTTGCCATTGTCGTCGACGATAATGTCGTACTGGCCACCTTCACCCTTGACGGCGACGTAGCTGCGGTAGGCTTCGTACTGCCCGGCATCGTCCTTGCCACGCACCTGACCGCAAATGGTGCCTTTGGTGTCGATCCGCACGTTGCCGAACTTGGCGGTCTTGGGGTTGTGCAGGTGCTCGGCCACCTGCTTGTGCACACCTTCGACCTCGTTCTCACAGCCCACCAGGGCCAGCACTGCCATTACCACTGCCAGTTTGCGCACGCGTGTACCTCCCGTTTCGAAGCGGCGGATTCTAGCATGGCGGCCCATGGCCCGGACCGCGACCATACGTTACACCTTGCTACATACCGGCCACCCACCGGACGCGCACAATGCAAAAAGGGCGACCCTTTCGGATCGCCCTCTCTGATGTTTGGTAGGCACAATTGGACTCGAACCAACGACCCCCACCATGTCAAGGTGGTGCTCTAACCAACTGAGCTATGT